>DASWWB010001092.1:0-2913 GCA_036406115.1 Herpetosiphonaceae bacterium | reverse complement strand
GTGGGCGCCGAGGACTCGCGGGTCCTGCTGCGCGTGCCCAAAGCCGAAACCTCGCGGGTGACGGCGCGCCTGCTGGCCGATCTGCCGGTCAGCGACCTGACGGTCGAGGACGCGCCGATCGACGATGTCATCGAGCGGGTCTTCGCCCAGGAGAAGATCGTATGAGAGAGCTGCTGGATATCTACGCGACCCAGATCAAGACCTCGCTGGCGACCTCGTTCCAGTACCGCATGGCCAATCTGTTCTGGCTGATCGGCATGATGGTGGAGCCGGTGATCTATCTGGTGGTCTGGTCGGCGGTGGCGACCTCGCAGGGCGGGCAGGTCGCCGGCTACACGGCGGGCGGCTTCGCGGCCTACTACATCGTCTGGACCTTGGTGCGCCAGATGAACATCGCGCTGACGCCCTACGAGTTCGAGGGCCGGGTCCAGCGCGGCGAGCTGTCGCCGATGCTGATGCGGCCGGTCCACCCATTCCACATCGACATGGCCGGCTTCGTCGGCTTCAAGATCGTGACGCTGATCTTGTGGGTGCCGGTGGCGGCGGTGCTGGCCTGGGTCTTCCGGCCGGAGCTGGACCCGACCTGGTGGCAGGCGCTGGCCTTCTGTGTGGCGCTGGTCACGGGCTACGTGATGCGCTTCGTGCTGCTCTGGGTCCTGGGCATGGCAACCTTCTGGACCACGCGGGTCAGCGCGGTCTTCGAGCTGTATTTCACGCTGGAGCTGCTGCTGTCGGGGCGGCTGGTGCCGCTGGAGCTGATGCCGGCCTGGGTGCGGCGGATCACCGATCTGCTGCCGTTCAAGTGGACATTCGGCTTCCCGATCGAGGTCGTGCTGGGGCGGCTGAGCGCCCGCGAGGTGCTGACGGGCTTCGCGGCCCAGGCGATCTGGTTCGCGATCGGGGCCGCGGTGCTGAATCTGGTGTGGCGGGCCGGCGTGCGGCGCTACTCGGCGGTGGGGGCGTGATGAACTACCTGCGACTGTTCTGGGTCTATCTGCGGGTCGGCGTGATGAACGAGCTGCAATACCGGGTCAATTTTTTCGTCCAGCTGTTCCAATCGTTCCTGGCGCTGGCGACGGGGCTGATCAGCCTGGGGCTCGTGTTCCAGTACACCGACCAGCTGGGCGGCTGGACGCGGCCGGAGCTGCTGGCGGTGATGGGCGTCCATCTGCTGATGGCGGGTTTCATCAAGACGACGGTCCAGCCGAACATGGAGCGGCTGATGGGCGACGTGCAGCAGGGGACGCTCGACTACGCCCTGACCAAGCCCGAGGACGCCCAGCTGCTGGTCAGCGTGCGCGAGTTCCGCTTCTGGCAGCTGACCGACGCGCTGATGGGGATCGGCGTGCTGGCGGCGGCGCTCATCCAGCTCGACCGGACGATCGGCGCGGCCCAGGCGCTGAGCTTCGCGGCGGCGCTGGGGCTGGGCGGCGTCCTGGTCTACTGCTTCTGGCTCATCCTGACCGCCGGCGCCTTCTGGTTCGTGCGGGTCGGCAACATCATCGAGATTTTCCAGAGCATGTACCAGGCCGGGCGCTGGCCGGTGGGCGTCTATCCCGGCTGGCTGCGCGGCAGCCTGACCTTCCTGGTGCCGGTGGCCTTCGCGGTGACGGTGCCGGCCGAGGCCCTGACCGGCCGGCTGGGCGGATCGACCCTGCTGGGCGCGCTGGGGCTGGCGGCGCTGCTGCTCATCGCGGCCCGGCTGATCTGGCGGCTGGGGCTGCGCCGCTACTCGGGCGCCTCGGCCTAGAATCCGCACCCGATCCCGCAGGCGAGCAGCCCGGCTTCGCGACCGAAGCCGGGCCGATTGACGCCGCTCGCAGCTTCCGGTATCCTCCCCCGTGAGAGATTTCCCCGCCATGTACCCGACAATTTCACACCATGACGACACAGAGGACACCGCCATGATTCCCCACCAACGGCTCGCAGACCGTCCGGCCGCGCGCGATTCGACTGTGCCTGCTGCTAAGCCTCATTCCGCTGCTGCTGGGCGCCAACCGGCCGGCCCAGGCCGGCGGCCCGATCGCGCTCGTGAGCGAACTCCCGCAGAAAACGAATCCATCCGAGCCATGGCAACCCGCGACCGACGGGCAAACCGTTTATATGGTGGGAGCCGGGCGCGCGCGCGGGCGCCGCATGGCCGTGCGAGCGGCGACGCGGAATCGTCGTCGTTGCGATGGGCTTAGCGCCGGGGGCGGCCGTGGCCGGCGGCTTTGCGAAGCTGGAGCGCCAAGCCTTCGAGCGTCACCAAAAGCCGCTCGATCATCGCCAGCAGCCGGTCGAGCTGGGCCTGGTCGACGAAATCCTGCGTCGCCTCAAGCTCAGCCAGCAGATCGTTGATCCAGCGCTGCACCGCGATGATTCGGCTCTCGAGATAGGGATTCATGACGCTCTCCGCTCGACGTATCGCCCACATAGTACCCGATTTAAGAATCGTTCACAGAAGTGACACCGCCTGACACAGCGCCGGCGCATACTGCATCCAGAGCCGAAACGAACAACCCTGGAGGTGAGTATGTACAGCCCGAAGGCGAATTATCTGGCAAATATCCGGTCGATGGTGATTGTGTGCGCGCTCCTGCTGCTGATCGCCTGCACCATGGCCGCCAATCCGCTGCCCCTCCGGGCGGCCTTCGCAGACAACGCTCCGGCCAGCCAGCCGTCCGTCCTTTTCCGTTAGGCGGCCAGCCAGGCGGCAAGAACTTTTGCATTTGCGCTCGCATTTATTAAAATGCGAGCGCATGCTTTTAACTAAGAGTAGGTTTTCCGCTGGGAAAAGTTACCAGGACAGGCGAGGATGACTGATACGCAATTTGGCTGGCTGGTGCTCGGGCTGGCGATGTGCGCCAGCGCGGCGCTGGCCTGGCGCCAGGGCCGCACGCTCGGCGCCAGGCTGCTGGGGATCGGATTGTA
>DASWWB010001091.1:0-2318 GCA_036406115.1 Herpetosiphonaceae bacterium | reverse complement strand
CCGATGCTCCTCCCACGCGCCGGGATTGCCAGGGGCGTAGAGGTCCATCAGCTCGGGCGGCACCACGCTCACATAGCCCAGGCACAGCTGATTGTTGCGCGCGAGGTAGTCCCGGCGGAAGTCGTTGACGATGCGCGTCGTCGCGGCCTCCTGCTCGCGGTGATGGTCTTCATCGTCGCGGTGGTCGTGCGGCTCGGTCACCATCACCACGCCAAAAGGCTGTCCGGCGGCGATTTTGGCGACCCAACGCTCGGCGACGGCCTGCAAGTCGGCGGGCACCGTCTCCTCGGGTCCGGTATAGATCACCAGTGTGCGGCTGTCGGTCTCATCGAAGCGGTACATAGGTTGAACTCCTTCTTCGCTGGCGCTGCCCACGGCTCTGGTCGGGCATCAGCCATCAATTCCATCGAGGATCTCGCCGCCCGGCGCGCGCGCTGGCGCTGATCGGCGGCGCAACAGCCAAAGGTTCGGCACGAGGAGCGCGGCGCTCAGAACGAAGGCCGCGCGTAGCGATCGGTTGCCGAGCGCGCCGAGCGGCGGGCCGCCCGCGAGCTGGCCCAGCGCGTCGCTCTGGCCGCCCAGCGAGAGCACCGTCGCCCGCACCCGCGGGTCGTCGATCTGGCTGTTTTGCCAGGCGCTCAGCAGCGGCCCGATGAGCCCGCGCGCCAGTCCGAAGCCGAGGAACGCCGCCGCAGCGACGGCGATGTGCGGCGCCAGCCCGTAGCTCAGCAGCCCGAGCACCATGACGGCGGTCAGACCGAAGATAAGCCGGCGCGTTTGATCGTCGTCGCCGGGCCGCAGGCGGCGGCGCAGCGCCTCGGTCGCGCCGATCGACAGGATCATCTGCATGCCGCTAAGCGCCGCCAGCAGCACAATCGGCGAGAGCGGCGTTCGGCCCGCGAGATCGAAGGTGGTCACCAAATGCGCCTGCCAGAGCCGATCCCAGGCCTCGCTGAACAGGCCGAAGAAGAACAGGATCCCGAGCAGGCGCAACAGGTTTGGGCGGCGCCGCACCATCCGCGCCCCGTCGCGGACCGTCGCGGCCAGTTTGCGCCATGTGCCGCGCTCGTCGGCGGCGGCTGGGCGGAAGTTCGTCTCAGGCATGGCGGCGATGCAGAAGACGGCGCATGCGGCGAACAGCAGCCCGCCGGCGAGGATCGGCAAGCCGAGCCACACGCTCCCGAGCAGCGCGCTCCCGGCGAGGCCGGCCAGCGCGCCGAGCCGCCCGATCTGCTGCCCCCGTAGCAGGGCCGGGCCAAGCTCCGCCGGGCCAAGCTCATCGGCGAGCCATGCGTCATAGGCGCCGCTCAGGCAGGTGATGCCCACTCCCCAGACAACGGCGCCCAGCACGGCGGCCGGAAACGTCGGCAGGAGGGCCTGCAGGATGTAGGAGCTGGCGGTAAGCGCAAAACCGAGGATGATCGAGAGCCGGCGGCTGATCAGGTCTGCGATCGCGCCTGTGGGCACCTCGCACAGAAGAATAGTGATTTCCAGGACGGAGCCGACGAAAACCAGCTGAAACGGCGACATGCCCACCACCGCGAGCTGGAAAAGCGTGAAGCCCGTCCAGATCATTACATGGCTGGCGTCGACCAGGAAACTTAACCAGAGATGGCTGCGATATGACGAATTCATAGGAAAACAATCCCGCCATGCGCCTTTATGCTCGTTTTGCAGGCGCAGCGATTCAGGGCACGCCGAACAAGTCCGGATGCGGAAACTTGCGCCGCTACAGCGCGATGGGGCGTCTACGGGGCGTGTGCGTGGCTCGCGTAGGAGTTGTATGACAACGTGCGCCTAGGTTAACGCAGGCTGGGGAGTTTGTCAAGTTAAATCTGTCAAAATTGTTTTTATTATTCTCGGGCGCGAATCGGGCCTACGGTTTGCAGGATTCGTTGTGACGGCCCCTGACACGCCGCCGCCGTATGATGGTCTCAGAACAACGACGCGGCGCTGCGCCGCAGCTGAAAGGAACGAACTGTGAAGAATCTGAAGTCGTGGCTGGTGGCGATGGCGGTGGCGTTCGGGATGATTGCGGCGTTCGGCGCGCCCCAGAGCCCGGCCAGCCAGCCAGCCGGTCCCGTCGCCGAGGAGCATGTGCCCAATCCCTACGAGTTCCTCTAAATCAAGCCCGCTTTGTCGCCGCCCGCCCCGGGACAACCGGGGCGGGCGTTTGGCGCAAGGCCGGCGTTATCCCGCCTGGGCGCCGCTCCATTCGCGCTCCGCCGCAGCGGGATCGACCACGATGACCACGTTGCCTCGTTTGCGCTCGGTGTCGACATAACGGTGGGCCTCTGCCACCTGCTCCAGCGGGTAGC
>DASWWB010001090.1:0-2569 GCA_036406115.1 Herpetosiphonaceae bacterium | reverse complement strand
GCCGGTTCATCGCGCACCATCGTCAGGTGACCCAGCCGCCCTTCCCAGTTTATGAGGTCACTCGACACTTGACATGCAACACTGGATCTTCCCGGTTAAGCAGCGGGAGGCCATGGTTTATCCTTGATGTTGCAACACACTCAGGAGATTCACCATGACCACCCACGACGATTGTACGCTATCGCCAGCCATGTTGGAACAGCTTACGAGCTACGGATGAGAAGGGAGCAGGATCATGCGGATGATCGTGGGGGTGGGGATCGTGGTGGTCGGTGGGTATCTTGTCTTGCTGGGGCTCATGCTCCTGGGACCGCGGTGGCTGCCGGCCCGCCGCTGGCCAGCGGTGCGGCGCCTCATTATCGGCACCAGTCTGCTCTATCCCATGGGGCTGCTGGGATTAATGGTGACCCAGTGGTTGTGGCCGCAGGACGATGGGCTGTGGGCTGTGCTGCAAATTCTGGCGCCCTATCTCTTTTTGCCACTCCTCCTCCTGCTCCCGCTGGCCCTGTTTCGCCACACGACCTGGCTCCGGTGGATGCTCGTGCTCTGTGGGCTCGTCTTTCTCGTGCGCTTTGGCTCCCTGCCGCAGCACGTCTCCCCGCCGCCCGCAGATGCACCCACCGTCTCGGTCCTGAACTGGAATGTTGGCATCGGGACCGAGGCCGCCCAGATTGCGCGCGTCCGCCCGGTTCTGCTGGATGCTCCTGCCGATCTGGTGGTCCTGGCCGAAGCCTATTGGGCCTGGCTGGCGCAAGATCCCGCTGTCCAGCAGGTCTATCCCTATCAGACAGCCCTGTACTGGAATGCGAGCAAAGGATTGGTGATCCTCAGCCGATATCCTATCCTGGCCCATGATGTGCCGCCGCAGCAGCAGGAGACGCGCACCCATCCGCGCCAGATTGTTGCCCAGCTTGACGTGCATGGCGTCCCGCTCACTCTTGTCGCCGTCCATACGCCGGCCGGAACCGTGCGCACGCGCGGCTGTGTGGTCATCTGCTATGAGGTGACAGAGCGCAATCAACAGCTTGACGCACTCCAGCGGACCCTGACGCCGCTGTTCCAGCAGGGGACCGCCCTGCTCGTCGTCGGCGACTTCAATCTCACGACCCGGGAACCCCGCTATGCCCAGCTTGCGGATCGCCTTCAGGACACCCATGTGCTGGTGGGACAGGGCGGCGGGCATACCTGGCCGCTGGCAGCGGCGGCCCCTGGTGGGCTCCAGCAATTGCTTCCGTTGCTCCGCATTGACTACCAATGGAGTGGCAAGTCGCCCATCCCGCAGACAAGCCGCGTTGACTGTACGTATCGTGGCAGCGATCACTGCATGCTCTGGGGCACCTATGCCCTGTCAGCGCCCACCACAGACGGGCACCTCCCGCTGTCCGGGCGCTAAGCGCGGTGATCAATGGTGCAGGCACCGGCGACCATCGTGCGCGGAGTCGTCCCCGGTGTGGCATATCCCACGAGGATGCAGGATATCCTGCGCGTTTGGTGGGCTGACAGCATTCGCCCGCCAATAGCGCGGCTGTTTTTCCACAACTATGGTATACCTGCGGTGACCCGTGGGGCGTTCGCGCCCCTGCTTGGAGGAGGCCGCCGGTGGAGAGGCGATGGAGACATATGATGACGAGGCGCTGGGTGGGAATCCTCCTGCTGGGCAGGCTACTGGGCGCATGTGCTGACGGGCGGACGACGCCGCAACCGATCTCCCCGCCCAGTCCAGCGGACGCCAGCGGTGTGCGCCCCACCATGCCACCAGCGACCCCACTGGTGCCAACGATGACACCGTCGCCAGCGCCAGCCGCTCCGCGTCAGCTGTCTCCTGCCCAACAGGCCGAAGTGGTGTTTCTCGATGGGATGGCCGCTCACCATGCGGGGGCCGTGGTGATGGCCTCAGAAGCCCTGACCCAGGCGACGACACCCGAGGTACGCCAGCTGGCCCAGCAGATTCGGGCGGCCCAGGAGCCTGAAATTGCGCAGCTTGCACGCTGGCGCGCCGCTTGGTATTCCGACGTGCCGCCCACCGATCCGCTGGCGCTGATGGCCATGCATATGGGGGCCATGACAGTGCCGTCGGGGGCTGAATCCTATGACAGTCGCTTCCTTCTCGCGATGATCAGTCACCATCAGGGCGCCGTGCTGATGGCGGAGGAGCTGGCGGCGGTCCATCCAGAGCTGGCTGCCTTTGCCAGCACCGTCATTGCCGACCAGACGGCAGAAATGGCCCAGATGGAGCAGTGGCTGACCGCCTGGGGCATTCCACTGCCCGACCCCAACGCGATGCAGGGCATGAATCACGGGCCGCCGCCAGTCTCGGAGCTGGTCTTTCTCGATGCGCTCCTCTATCACCACACGGGGATGCTGGCCCTGGCCAGCGACGCGCAGCAGCAGAGCACTCGCCCGGAGTTGCTGGCCTGCGCGCAGCTGCTCCAGACCGAAAGCACCAGCGCCACCCACCAGCTTCGGGCGTGGCGGGCCGCCTGGTATCCCGCCGCGCCGCCGACCGATCCCGCCCTCGTTGCCGGGATTGGCATGAGCGAGATGGCCGTGCCCAACGGCCCGCAACCCT
>DASWWB010001089.1:0-6069 GCA_036406115.1 Herpetosiphonaceae bacterium | reverse complement strand
GCGGCGGGCAGCGGCGCGGCGGCGGTCCGCTCCCACATGCGCAGGCCGGCGGCCTCCCAGGCGCGCAGGCGCTCGGCGGCCTGCTTGAAGCGCTGGTACTCGCGCAGGCGCCGGGCCAGCTCCTCGCCGGAAATCTCGTCGCCGCCGGCGGCTGGGCCGGCCTCGGGGCGCGGCAGCAGCGCCCGCGATTTGATCAGCAGCAGCTGGGCGGCCAGGGCCAGGAACTCGGCCACCGCCAGCGGGTCGGGGTCGCGCATGGCCCGCACATGGGCCAGATACTGGTCGGCGACCAGCGCCAGGGAGATCGCGGTGATCTCCAGCTCCTGTTTTTCAATCAGGCGCAGCAGAAGATCGAGCGGCCCCTCGAAGGCCGGCAGCTGGAGCGTGTAGGGATGGGGCGCGGCGAGCGGCATGGCCTCAGTGCTGGAGGTCGGCCCACTGCAACATCGCAGCGCGGCCGGCGGGCTGATCGTCGTGGTAGTGGCGCAGCATCTCCGCCAGCTCGGGCGGCGCGCCGGCGGCGAGGGCCAGCTCGGCGCCGAGGGCGGCGTGATGGGCGTAGTAGTGGATCGGCCGGCGGAAGCCGCGCGGCGAGGCCGCCAGCAGCGCGTAGGCCCGCGGCGCCAGCCGCTTGAGCAGCACGCAGGCGACATACCAGGCCAGCGGCACCGGCCGCCCGCGCGGATCGACTTTGCCGGTGTCGTGGAACAGCGCCCCGCGCAGCACCAGCGGATCATCCACCCCGGCGCCGGCCAGGGTGTGGTAGACATCCAAGCAGTGGCGGCGGTCGCGCAGCGGCATGCGTGCGAACAGCGCATGCTCGGCGGGCGGCAGCAGCCGCCGCGCCAGGGCCTCCTCCTCGGCGCTCACCCGCGCCGTCAGCGCCTCCCAGAGCTGGCGAATTCTCCCCCGCGCGCCCGTGCTACTCGTCATGGACGATCCGGCAGCAGCCGCCGACCGGCACCAGCAGCTTGAGGAACATGCCGTAGAGCGGCCCGACCATCGCCGACAGCACATTGACGTTCAGGTTGAGCATGTTCAGCCGCTGGCCGAGCCAGGGCAGGATGATCAGGATCATCAGGATGGCGCTGGCCGGCCGGCGCAGCTCCTCCATCGGCCGCACCCAGCCGCCGGGCAGCAGCCCCGACAGCGTGTTGAAGCCGTCCAGCGGCGGCAGCGGCACGAAGTTGAAGGCCGCCAGCCCGGCGTTGACGGAAATCACGGTGGTCAGGAAGGATTGCAGGTTCTGCGACATGCCGTCCGCCAACCCGAAGGTGAAGGGCAGGGCGAAGATCGTCGCCAGCAGCAGATTGCTCGCCGGCCCCGCCAGCGAGGACCATGCCAGGCCGCGCCGCCCGCCCTGGATGCGGTTCACATTGATCGGCACCGGCTTGCCCCAGCCGATCGGCGCGTAGCCCAGCATCACGAAAAACATCATCATCGCGCCCAGCGGATCCAGATGGACGACCGGGTTGAGCGAAACCCGGCCCAGGCGCTCGGCGGTATCGTCGCCCAGCCGGAACGCCACGTAGGCATGGGCGCATTCATGGATGGTGATGCCCAGCAGCAAGCCCACCAGGCGCATAATCAACAGCTGCGGATTGTCCACGGCGATTCCCTCGGTCTCTGTCGGTGTCAGTCGGCCCAAGCATACCCGAAGCCGGCGGATGGCGCAATTTTTGGCCCGGCTGGCCGCAAGCTGACAGCGGGCCCATCTCTCCCTGACAGGACTCAGAGCCGCCTCACGGCGCCGTTAGCGGCCAGCTATCGCCGGCGGCGCCGCCCGCAGCCTATACTGCCCGGGACGGCCGTAATCCCGCCGCCGGCGCCGGTGTCGGCAGCGCAACAAGGAGCTTTCAATGAAACGCAAACCGCTGATCCTCGCCTTCCTGATGCTGCTGGGCGTCTTGGGCCCCGCCCCGCTCAGCGCCGCCCCGCCGCCAGTCACGCCCCTCACGAATGTGCGCGACCTGGCGCGCGCCCCGCAAACCGACGGCCAGTATGTCGTCTGGAGCGAGCCCGACGCCGACGCCGGCGGCGCCACGCTGGCCATCTACGCCCGCAGCCGCAGCGGCGGCGAGCGCATCACGGTCGCGACCAATATCGCGATGAGCGACTACGACGGCGGCGGGATCGCCGGCCCGGCCCTGGATCGCGGGACGGTCGTCTGGGTCGCCGGCTCCGAGCTGCGCGCCCGCAACCTCGCCACCGGCGAAACCACCCTCATCGCCAGCGGCAAGGTCTCCTATCCCGCGATCGCCGGCTCCAAGGTCAGCTGGTGGGAGGATGTCGATCCCAAGAGCGCGCAGCGGCCGGATCCGCTCCCGGCCACCCTCAAGCTGCGCGACCTCGCCACCATGGCCGCGCCGACGGCCCTCACCCAGACGCCGAACACGATCTACACCTTCGGCCCGTCCAAAATGAGCCAGGACTGGGTGGTCTGGGGCAAGCCGCTCGGCCAAAGCCGCTACTCGCTGCTGTGGGAGCTGTACGCCGTCTCGACCGGCGGCGGCCAGCAGCAGAATCTCGGCAGCGTCGCTGCGTCGGGCCGGCCGATCGTCGACCTCGCCGGCGAGCAGGTCATCTACTCGCTCTCGCTTGGCGACAATCAGCCAGCGGTCCGAACCCGCAATCTGCGCACCGGCGAAACCAGCGACGAACACCCACAGCAGTATGTGTCGAGCCTGACCGGCGACGGGCGCTATCTGTTCTGGGGCAAATCCAAGCCCGGCGGCAGCAACACGCAGCATGATCTCTGGGGCTTCGACACCCAGACCAAAAGCGCCTTCCTGGTGGCGGGCGGCGAGCGCGGCAGCGTGATCGAGCCGGCGCCGCAGGTGCGCAACGGCATGCTGGCCTGGCGCTGGCAGGGCGACCAGGGCACCACGCTCTCGCTGGTCCCGCTCGCCGAGCTGCTGCCGGCCGCCCGCCGCAGCGCGCCGGCCCCCGCCGCCGGCCAGCAGTTCTTCCCCGAAACCGGCCATGCGCTGGGCGGCGAGTTCGAGCGCTTCTGGCGGGGCAGCGGCGGCCTGCCGGTCTTCGGCTTCCCGCTGACCGATGAGTTCATCGAGCAAAACGCGAGCAGCGCCGAGGGCCGCGCGACGCAATACCTGGAGCGCCAGCGCTTCGAGCTGCACCCGGAGAACGCCGGGACGCCGTATCTGGTCCTGCTCGGGCGCCTGGGCGTCGACGTGCTGGCGGCCCAGGGGCGCAATTGGGAGGCGTTCCCCAAGGCCGATCCGGCGCTGCCGCACTATTTCGGCGAGACGGGCCATGCGATCGCCCCCCAATTCTGGGACTACTGGCGCTCGCACGGCCTGGAGTTCGGCGACGCCGGGGTGTCGGCGCGCGAGGCCCTGGCGCTGTTCGGCTATCCCGTCTCCGAGCCGCAGATCGAGCGCAACAGCTCGGGCGACGAGGTGCTGACCCAGTGGTTCGAGCGGGCGCGCTTCGAGTACCACCCGGCTAATCCGGCGGCGTCGCGGGTGCTGCTCGGCCGGCTCGGCGACGAGCTGCTGCGCCGGCGCGGCTGGTAAGATCAGCCGAGCGGCAGCTTGCGAACGGCGAAGGCTCCGGGATCCCCTCGATCCCGGAGCCTTCGCGCGACTGACGGCGAACGATTGCTAGGCGCTCGCCGGCTCGTGGAGGCCGACGCGGTTGCCTTCGCTGTCGACGAAGATCGCGAAGGAGCCCTGCGGGCCGATCGAGGTCCTGGGCGTCTCGATTTTGCCGCCGGCGGGCTCCACGCGGGACAGCATGGCGTCCAGCTCGAAGCCGGCGTTGAGATAGATCAGCGCGCCGGCGCTGCCCGGGGCCGCGTCCTCCGGCGCCACGACAGCGCCAGCCACGCCGCGCTCGTCGGCGGGGAAAAAGCCATGCGGCACGCCGAGGAACTCGCCGGTCCGCAGCTCCTGGCCGATCACCGCGCCGTAAAAGGCCACCGCCCGCTCGAAATTGGTGGCCGGGATTTCAAACCAGTTGATTGCGTTGGTCATCAGGGTTCTCCTTAGCTACGACTACGCCCTCAGCATAGCGCCGCCGAGTGACAACCCTATGTCAGCAGCGAATCCGGATCTTCAGGATCTTGGTGATTGGCTAAAAGCGCGGCGGCTTCGGCGGCCATGCGCCGGCGGAGGGCGGCCGGCTCCAGCACCCGCGCCCGGCCGCCCCAGCCCAGCAGCCAGGGCAACACGTCGCGCTCATGGCGGGCCAGGAGGGTGACAAGCATGCCGTCGGCCTGTCGCTCGGCGCGCTCAAGGAAGAACAAGGGCGACTCGCGCAGCTCGGCGGGATCGGCGCCGACGATCAGGGCCCGAATCTCCAGGTCGCGCCCGCCGCCCGGATCGCGCTCCATGGCAAAATCAGCCGGGCGCTCGAACGAGGCCGGCAGCGCCGCCAGCCCATCCATGCGGCTGAACCGGAACAGGCGGAGCGCGCCGCGCAGGTGGCAGTGGCCGGCCAGGTACCAGTTGCCGGCGTGATGGACCAGGCCGTACGGATCGACCTCGCGCCAGGCCGGCTCCTCGCGGTAGCGGGCCTGGTAGGCGAAGCGCAGCCGCCGCCGGCCGATGATCGCCCGCCGCGCCAGCCGCAGCGCGTCGTCCTGGCCGCTGTCGCCCAGCGGCGGGATAAAGCGGATGGAGGCCCGCAGCGCGCCGACCTCGCCGCGCAACGGCTCGGCCAGGGCGCCGGAGATCTTGCGGGCGGCGTCGCGGGCGGCGGCCTGGTACTCGGCGTCGAAGCTGCGGGCCATCACATCGGCGCCCAGCAGCAGCATCACCGCCTCGTCGGTGGTGAAGCGCAGCGGCGGCAGGAAATAGCCCGCCGGCAGCGCGTAGCCCAGGCCCGGCTCGGCCACCACCGGCACGCCGGCCTCGCACAGCGCCTGGATGTCGCGGTAGATGGTTCGTTTGCTGACCTCGAAGGTCGCGGCCAGGTCCTCGGCGCGGCGCCGGCCGTGGGCCTGAAGCTCAAGGACAATCGCCAGCAAACGGTCAGTGCGGTTCATCGATTTCCCTCCGGCCCCAGGCCTCGAACACGCCGGCGCTGATGATAGCACGCGCGGCCCGCCGGCGCCGTCTTGCGCTATAATGGCGGCCATGAAACTTCTGATGTGCATAACCGATGACGCGCGCGCCGACGCCGTGGTGGACGCCCTGGTGCGCGCCCAGCTGCGGGTGACGCGCCTGGCCACCACCGGCGGCTTCCTGCGCAAAGGCAACACCACATTGCTGGTCGGCCTGGAGGACGAGCGGGTCGACGAGGCGCTGGAGTTGGTCCGCAAGGCCGCTCCCGGCACCACCGCGCTGACCCTGCCGCTGGAGCGCTACGAGCGGCTGTGAGGATTCTCTACGTCGCCAGCGGAATCCGCGTGCCGGGCGCCTTCGGCGGCGCGATCCACACCACCGAGGTCGCCGCCGGGCTGGCGGCGCTCGGCCACGATGTCTATGTCGTGGCCCGGCCGCCCGAGGGGAAGCGCGCCGTCCCCTGGCTGCTGCCGGCCCGCCGGCTGGGCGGCTACACCGTCTACGACTGCGACCTGCCGAAGGGAATGTCGCTGCTGGCGGCGCCGCTGCTCGGCAGGTTGATCCGCCGGCTCCAGCCCGACGCCGTGATGGAGCGCTACTACAATTTCGCCGGCGCCGGGGTGCTGGCCGCCAGCCGCGCGGGCGTGCCGGCCCTGCTGGAGGTCAACGCCCTGATGGTCGACCCGCCGGCGGTGCGCAAGCGGCGGATCGACGACCGGCTGGGGGGGCTGCTGCCCGGCGCCGGGGGCGGGCCGTTCCGCCGCTGGGCGGCCTGGCAGTGCCGCCACAGCGCCAGGATCGTCACCCCGCTCCACACCACCGTCCCGCCCGAGATCGACCGCGCGCGGATCGTCGAGCTGCCCTGGGGCGCCAACGTCGCCGATTTCCAGCCCGCCGCCGACGCGGGCGGCCCGCCGGTCATCGCGTTCCTCGGCTCGTTCCGCCACTGGCATGGCGTGCTGGACTTCGTGCGCGCCGCGCTGCTGCTGCTGCGCGACGGGTTCGCCGGCCGCTTCCTGCTGATCGGCGACGGCCCCGAGCG
>DASWWB010001088.1:0-6789 GCA_036406115.1 Herpetosiphonaceae bacterium | reverse complement strand
CGGTCAGCTTGAAACTCTCCAGCGCGCCGAGCAAGATAAAAACCGCCAGGATGATCGCGCTGTAGCGCAGGATGTCGCGGGCTTCGGAGATCAGGCCGACGATCACCAGCACCAGCAGCAGCAGCGAGCTGATCAGCCCGGTGACACCGCTGTAGCGCAGGGCGTTGACGAAAATCACCGCCGTGCTGATCGGCATCATCAGATTGGTGGCGCGCACGGCTTGATCTTGCTTGAGCAGCTGCAAGGCGTAGAACGCGGTCAGCAGCTCGATCACCATCGAAAAGACAACGACCCCCACGACGCTGAAGTCGCCGGCCGCGACAGCCTGCAGCTCGAACAGCAGCGCCATCACGATCACCAGCAGCGAAGCGGCGATCGCCGCTTGGCACACCACGCGCAAGATCGAACGGCGGCGCTCGGCCAGGTTGGTGAAATCCAGGGAAGAACGGCCACGTGCGGTCATCGATTACACTCCTTGGGCAAGCGCGCCACCCAGAGGGTTCCCGGCGCGGTGCGAGCGCGCCACCTCGGCGAGATCAACCATCAGTCGGGGGATTCCGGCGACGAAGGCCACCGCAGTCACGGCGGGATCGCAGCCAAGCTCGCGCAGCAGCGCGGGCAGCGGCTCGGGCGGGGCGTCCAGCTGGACCGTGTCATCGATCGCGTCGGCCAGCAGGCCGGCCGGACCGTCCTCCAGCTCGACGACCAGCACCACGCGCCGTTCGGCGCCGGGGGCGGCGCCCAGCCAGTCGGCCAGATCGTACAGGCCGACCCGGCCGCGCTCGGTGTGGAGGGCGGCCTGCTCGCCCGCCGCCCCGCCGTGCAGGCGGCGCACGCTGGCGACTGCGGCGCCGTCCGCCAGCAAGCGCTGCGGCCCGACGCTCAGCAGATACAGCCGCCCGCCGCTCACGGGGCACCCCGGATCGTGTCCAGCAGCGCCTCCAGGCTGAGCAGGCTGGTGGGGCCGAAGGGCGTGCGGGCGAGGCCGGCGCTCAGGCTGGCGGCGCGGCCGCCCGGCACCGGCTGCAAGGCGTCGGGATCGAGCGGCAGCAGATCGGCAACCCGGTCGGCGACCAGGGCCAGCGGCACCTCGCCGTGCTGGACGCCGAGCAGGCGGGTGGCGCGGGTCGGCGGCTCGACCGGCAGGCCGATCAGCACCCGGGCGTCGATCACCGTGATGATCGCGCCGCGCTGGCTGACGATGCCGAGGATGGCCGGCTGGGTGCCGGGTACCGGCGTGGGCGCCTGCCAGCGGTCGATCGTCCGCATCTGGCTGACCGGCAGCGCATACCACTCAGTGGCAAGCCGAAAAAAGATATGGTCGGCGGGTTGAGGCGAAGGGCTAGGCACCGGCGTCCCTTCTACGGCCCTGTGTAAGAAAAAGGCCATTGAGAAGCTGAGAAACGTCTGTAGCATAGCCGGAAGCGGGGGGGCTGTCAAGGCTGGCCGGGGGCTAGGGATCAGGGGTCAGGGGTCAGGATTGGACCTATGGTTCGGTGATGCGCCCGGCTGTCAATGCCAGACAACGCGCAACCTGATTCCTGGCCCCTGGCCCCTGATCCCTGATCTCTGACTGATAAGCCCGCTTTGGCAACCCGGCGCGGCGTGTGCTATAATCTCGGCTCGGCGACGCCCCGCGCCGCCGCCACTGGCTGTTTGGCGCGTCCCCACCGCGCAATGCGCGGCCAGCCAGTGCCAGGGGACCAACAGATACTCTAGGAGGATGTCCACATGACCAAGCGTTTGTTTGCGCTGCTCATGCTGCTCGTGCTGGTGCTCCCGGCACTCGCGGCCTGCGGCGAAACGGCCACGCCGACGGCGGCCCCGACCACCGCCGCCGCCCCGACCACCGCCCCGACCACGGCTCCGGCCGCTGAGACGGCGACCACGGCTCCGATGACCGGCACCGAGACCATGATGCCGGAGACCACGATGCCGATGAGCCCGACCGCCGCCCCGACCACCGGCGGCGCCAAGCTGCGCATCGCCCTCGTCACCGACGTTGGCAAGGTCACCGACGGCACCTTCAACCAGTTCGCCTACGAAGGCCTCAAGCGGGCCGAGAAGGACCTGGGCGTCGAGATCGCCTTCATCGAGACCGTCAACTCGGCCGACTACGAGAAGAACATCGACAAGTTCGCCACCGAGAAGTACGATCTGATCATCGGCGTGGGCTTCCTGATGGGCGACGCGATCAAAGCGTCGGCCGCCAAGTACCCCGACCTGAAGTTCGCGATCGTCGACTCGCTGGTTGACGCCCCGAACGTCCGCAGCCTGCTGTTCGCCGAGGACGAGGCCTCGTTCCTCGTCGGCGCGCTGGCCGCCCAGGTCAGCAAGAGCGGCAAGATCGGCGTCGTCGGCGGCCAGGAAATCCCGCCGGTGAAGAAGCTGGTGCTGGGCTACGAGGCCGGCGCCAAGTACATCAACCCCGACATCCAGGTGCTCCAGGTCTACATCCCCTCGTTCACCGACCCGGCCCAGGGCGCCGAGGCCGCCAAGAACCAGATCTCCGAGGGCGCTGACGTGATCTTCGGCGCCGGCGGCCAGACCGGCTCGGGCGGCATCCAGGCCGCCGCCGAGGGCGGCGTGTGGGTCATCGGCGTGGACCAGGACGAGTACAACACCACCTTCAAGGGCGGCCCGGCTCCCAAGCTGCTGACCAGCGCCCTGAAGCGCGTTGACAACGCTGTGTTCGCCGTGATCAAGGACACCGTGGACGGCAAGTTCGCCGGCGGCGTCTACACCGGCAACGCGGCCAACGGCGGCGTCGACTACGCTGAGAAGCACGACGCCGAGGTCCCGGCCGAGGTCACCGCCAAGGTCGACGAGATCAAGAAGGGCCTGGCCGACGGGTCGATCAAGACCAACGTCAAGCCGTAGTCCCATCCCACAACCTGGCGGGGAGTGCACGACTCCCCGCAGCTATCCAAAACACTGACCGTTTTGGGAGGTTCGCTACGCGGCAAAAGGATTGAAGGACTCACTTCGCCTTTTGCCGCTTGGTTTTTCAAGGAGCCAGCGTTTGGAAACACCCGTCCCCGCACTTGAGGTGCGCAATATCACCAAGCAGTTCCCCGGCGTCCTTGCCAACGACCATATCTCGTTCACGCTGTTGCCCGGTGAGATTCACGCATTTCTGGGCGAAAATGGCGCTGGCAAATCGACCTTGATGAACATTCTCTACGGCCTCTACGCCCCCGACGAAGGCGAGATTCTGATCAACGGCAAGCTGGTGACCATCCGCAACCCCGCCGACGCCATCGCCCAGGGCCTGGGCATGGTCCACCAGGAGTACGCGCTGGTCGAGACGCTGACGGTGGCCGAAAACATTATGCTCGGCACCGAGCTGCGCTCCGGGCCGCTGCTCAACCAGGCCCAGGCCAACGCCCGGGTCAAGCAGATCTCCGAGGAGTACGGCCTCATCGTGCCGCCCGAGGCGATCGTCGGCGACCTGCCGGTCGGCGTCCAGCAGCGGGTCGAGATTTTGAAGGCGCTCTACCGCAATGTCAACATGCTGATCCTCGACGAGCCGACCGCCGTGCTGACGCCGCAGGAGGCCGACGATCTGTTCCGGGTGATGCGCAGCCTGGCCGACCAGGGCAAATCCATTATTTTCATCACCCACAAGCTGCGCGAGGTGCTGGCGATCGCCGACCGGATCACAGTGCTGCGCCGGGGCAAGGTGGTCGGCGGCGCGCTGCCCCAGGAGTCGACCGACCAATCGCTGGCCGCGCTGATGGTCGGCCGCGACGTGGTGCTGCATGTCGACAAGCAGCCGGCCCAGCCCGGCGCGGTGGTGCTCAGCGTCAAGAACCTGACCGCCGCCGACGATCGCGGCATCACCGCCCTCAACGGCGTCTCGCTGGAGGTGCGGGCCGGCGAGGTGCTGGGCATCGCCGGCGTCCAGGGCAACGGCCAGACCGAGCTGGTCGAGGCAGTCACCGGGCTGCGGCCGGTCATGGGCGGCGCGATCGCCCTCGAAGGCCGCGACATCACGACCCAGCAGCCGCGCAAAATCACCGAGGGCGGCGTGGCCTACATCCCCGAGGATCGCAAAAACACCGGCCTGGTGCTGGGCTACAGCATCGCCGACAACCTGGTGCTCTCGACCTACTACAAGCCGCCCTACGCCCGCAACATCACGCTCGACGACGGCGCCATCCGCGCCAACGCCGATAAAATGGTCGAAACCTTCGACATCCGCACGCCGACGATCGACACCAGCGCCGGCTCGCTGTCGGGCGGCAACCAGCAGAAAATCATCGTGGCCCGTGAGTTCACCCGCCCCAACAAGCTGCTGATCGCGTCGCAGCCGACCCGCGGCATCGACGTGGGCTCGATCGAGTTCATCCACAAATCGATTATCCAGCAGCGCGATAGCGGCGTGGCGGTGCTGCTGGTCTCCGCAGAGCTGGACGAAGTGTTATCATTGTCCGACCGCATTGCTGTGATGTATCACGGGCAGATCGTGGCCACCCTCTCGGCGGCCGAGGCGACCCGTGAGCGCGTGGGCCTGCTGATGGCGGGCGTGCGCGAGGAGGAGGCGACCAATGGCTGATCCGCGCGATGAGCACGATCAACGCAACCCGACCCAGACCGAGGCTCAGGCGGAGCAGCAAGCCGCGCCCCCGCCAGCGGAGCGCAAGGCCACCAGCGGCACAAGTCCGCGCTTCCAGCTCAACGAGGCGCTCGTGCCGCTGCTGGCGATCTTCACCGCCATGCTGATCGGCGCGGTGATTGTCTTTGTCTCGGCGCCGGCCGAGCGGGTGGCCGCCACGTCGCGCCTGAGCGTGACGATCGCCGCCTTCCGCGGCTTGTTCACCGGCGCGTTCGGCGACTGGACGGCGCCCTCGACCATCCCTGCGGCCCTCTCGGGCACGCTGGTCGAGTCGACGCCCTTCATTCTCGTCGGCCTGGCGGTGGCGCTGAGCTTCAAGGCCGGCCTGTTCAACGTCGGCGGCGAGGGCCAGCTGACGATCGGCGCGATCACCTCGGTCGCGGTGGCGGTCTGGCTGCCCAAGTGGCTGGGCGCCGAAACGCTGCCCAGCTTCGTCCACCTGCCGCTGGCGCTGCTGGCCGGCGCGATCGGCGGCGGGCTGTGGGGCGCGATCCCCGGCTACCTGCGAGCCAAAACCGGCGCCCACGAAGTCATCAACACGATTATGTTGAACTACACCGCGCTGCTGGTGCTGGACTTCCTGATCACCGGCGGCACGATGGCGGATCCGACCGCCTCGGCGCCGCGCACGCCGTTCATCAAAGCGAGCGCCGACCTGCCGGTCTTCGTCGGCGTGGTGCGCGACCCGGCCCTGACCGGCGGCGAGTCCTACCAGCCGCTGATCGGCACCACGAGCGCGACCTGGGATCTGCGGCTGCACAGCGGCATCCTGATCGCGCTGGCGGCGGTGGCGCTGGTGGCCTGGCTGCTGCGGCGGACCACGGTCGGCTTCGAGATCCGCACGGTCGGCGCCAACCCCGAGGCGGCGCGCTACGCCGGCATGAGCATCACCAAGAATTTCGTGCTTTCGATGGGCCTGTCGGGCGCGCTGGCCGGGCTGGCGGGCGCCGGCCAGGTGCTGGGCCTCGACCACAACCTCAAGTCGGTCTTCTCGGGCGGCCTAGGCTTCGACAGCATCGCGATCGCGCTGCTAGCCAAGAGCAACCCGGTGGCGATCGTGCCGGCGGCGATCTTCTGGGGCGCGCTGCGCCAGGGGGCCGGCGCCATGCAGATCAACTCCGGCATTTCGATCAATCTGATCAATATCATCCAGGCGCTGGTGATTATCTTTGTGGCAGCGGACCAAATCGTGCGCTGGATCTATCGCCTGCGAAAGCAGGAGGGCGGGCGCATGGTCTTTTCACGTGGCTGGGGGAAATAGATGCAATTCGCAACGCGCGCCCGCATCGTGGGGCTGCTGGGGATTCTCATCGCGCTGGCGCTGATGAGCGCCGTCAACGCCAACCTGGGCAAAAAGCTGGCGACGGCCCAAGCCGCAGGCTCCAAGACCGCCCCGGCCTCGATCTGGGGCTACACCACCACGCTCAACATCCCGACGCCGAACGCGGAGCCCGGATCCCCGCCGGCCCTGGCGATCAAGCTGCCGACGCTGCTGACGGTTTTTCTGATCGAGGGCGCGCTGCTGGCCGTCGGCCTGGCGCTACTGATCCGCAACCCGCAGCGCGGCGGGATCGCCGCCTACATGAGCACGGTGATCGGCGCCGCCTTCTTCGTCCTCCTGCTGTGGGCGGTGGCCGGCAACCAAGTTGACTTCACCGACACGCTGGCCCGGGTGGTGCGCCTGGCGACGCCGCTGGCGTTGGGCGCGCTGGCGGGCGTGGTCTGCGAGCGCTCGGGCGTGGTCAACATCGGCATCGAGGGCATGATGCTCTCCGGGGCCTGCGCCGGCTACACGGCGGCGCTGGTGGCCGGGCGGGCCGTCGGCGCCGGCGCGCTGGCGGTCTGGATCGGCGTCCTCGTGGCGGTGCTGACCGGCATGCTGATGGCGGCGCTGCACGCCGTGCTGTCGATCCGCTTCAAGATCGACCAGATCATCAGCGGCACCGTGATCAACATCATGGCGATCGGCGTGACCGGCTACGTGCGCTCGAACTTCCTCATCACCTACGAGAGCCCGGTGCGCTCGGGCCTCCAGGAATTCCCGATCCCGCTGCTGTCGGACATCCCGTTCCTCGGCAACTTCCTCTTCAGCCACGACGTCCTCACGTACGGCGCGCTGCTGCTCGCGCCCGCGCTGTGGTGGTTCCTGTTCCGCACGCGCTGGGGCCTCT
>DASWWB010001087.1:0-2559 GCA_036406115.1 Herpetosiphonaceae bacterium | reverse complement strand
GAGCTTCAAGACCGCACGATCCAATCCCAAAGCGCCGCCCTGGCCCAGCTTTCGACGCCGCTGATCCCGATCAGCCAGCGGGTGCTGGCCCTGCCGCTGATCGGCGAGGTCGACGGCGCCCGGGCCGCCAAAGTGCTGGAGACGATTCTGCGCGGCGCTGCCGAGCGGCGGGCGGCGGCGGTCATCCTGGACATCACCGGCGTGACCGCGGTCGGCCCCGAGTTGATCGAGCTCCTGTCGCGGGCCGGCCTGGCGGTGCGGCTGATCGGCGCCCAGCTCATCCTGACCGGCTTGGGCGCTGGCGCGGCCCAAGCGCTGGCCGAGTTCGACGCCGAGCTGGTCGGCGTGGTGACCAGGCGCGACCTGGAGGCGGGCATCGCCTTCGCGCTGGGCGCCGGCTAGCGGCGCCGGCTCAGTGGTCGTGGTCGCGGGCGGCCCGCTCGCGCTCCTCGCGGACCAGCGCCAGCAGCTGCGCCGGGTCGGCCAGCGCCTGGAGGATGGCGCTCATCACGACGGTGTCGGTGGCGTCGAGGCCGGCCAGCAGCCGCTCGGGCCGCTGATCGCCGGCCAGCACCAGGCGGATCCGCCCTGCCAGCGCCGCCCACTCGCCGCTGCCTTCAAGCTGAGGCAGGAAGCCCTCGACATCCTGGCGGGCCTGGGCGACATCCAGCGCCGCCGCCGCCACCGTCAGGATCACCGGCCGCCACTCATTGAAAATCCGCTCGATCCGCTCCTCGTCGCCGGCCTCAGCCACGGGCGGCCTCGGCCATGGCCCGGACCACCGCCGCGCTGTTGGCGTCGAGGCCGGCGGCCAGGGCCTCCGCGTCGCGCTCGCCAGCCCAGATGCGCCGGGCCGCGTCGCCGATCTGCCAGCCGTTGTTGTCAAGCTCGGGCAGCAGCGACTCGACCTCGGCCTGGCGCGCGGTGTCGCCGGCGGCGATGGCGGCGATCGCCCGGATCAGCGGCGTGAAATGGCCGACCGCGTCCTCGGCGGCGCGGGGGAAGGCGGGGAACAAATCAGACATCGGGGATGCTCCTTGCTGTGGCGGGTTTAATCAAGCGGTTCGACGTGGCGCTATGCCGGTTGCGCCAATCATTGTAGCATCTTTGGGTTTCAGGGGTTAGGGATCAGGGATCAGGGATCAGGGCCGGTGGCGACGCCGGATGGATTCCCTGGCGATGCCCGCAATCCTGACGTTCGGCCTGCCCCCTGGTCCCTGACCCCTGAAACCCCTGTGTCAGCGAATGTCACAGCCCCGTGCTATGATGGATAGGCATCGGGCTCGGGCCGGGACGGTTGCCGCCGCCCCGGCCTGCTGGCTCAGCGCCGCGACCACAAGGCCGTGGCGAGGCCGATGAACGCGATGGCGATGCTCGACAATTCTGGCGAGGCAAAGCCGCGCAACATGCTCACGGCGGTTGCGAGCGACAAACAGACCGCGACCACCGTCACAAGCGCCCGAAGGATATCCCCCTTCGGGCGCTTGGCGTCATCCTGTTCCATTGCAATCACCTCCTTCCCTGGCTGGCTGCCGGCGGGCGGCGGGCGGGGCGAGGTGATTCTGATGCGACAGCCCACGTTCCGCAGATGTGGGTTAAGAGTAGGACATGTGTGCGATTTTTGCAATCGGCGCCGGCGGCTGGCGGCTGCGAAGGCTGGTCGTAGCGCGGGCTCAGCCGCGGCGGGCCAGCCACTGCCAGCGCCGGACCTGGCCGCCGGTCAGGATGGCCGGGCCGGAGCACATGATCAGCGCCGCCTGGAACCACAGGGGCGCGCCGCCCAGCAGCACGGCGATGGCGCCGATGCCGAGGAGCGTCATCAGGGCGGCAAGCAGGCGCACGGGCCGCTCGCCGGGCGGGGCGACCAGGGCCGCCGCGTAGCCCCCGGCCAGGCCGCCGATGATGGCCAGCATAAGTTTGATCGTGAGCAAGGGGGCGGCGTTGGGGTCGGGGGCGGCCTGGTTGAGGCCGACGAAGGTCAATAAAAGAGCGATGGCGATAACGAAATAGCCGGCGGTCAGGGCAAGCAGTGTTTTGCGCATGGCAGGGTCCTCGCGAACGTGGCGATATACTCTGATGGATAACGCGATCAGCCGCCAGCGTCAACCGGCCATTGGTCCTGCTTCGGCTGGCCGGGGCGCCGGGCGGGGAATCAGAACGGGGCGCTTCATTGCGCCCCGTTCGTCGGCTCCGCCAGCATGGCGGCTTAGGTGCGCACCACGGAATTCGCGCCGCCAAGCTCGTTGGGCACATAGCGGTCGGCGTCCCAATCGTTGAGCCAGTTGGCGCCATCTGCCAGATAGCGGTACTCGTACTCGTGGCCTTGCGGCAGCTCAAGCGTGATGCTCCAGCCGTCAGCCGAGAGGCTGAGCGGCGTGGCGGTCTCGCTCCAGTTATTGAATTCGCCGACCAGGGTGATGCCTTTAGCTTTGAGTGGGGCGGGGATGCGAAATGTGACTGCGGTGGTGGGGCCGTGGGTGTGTTTCTGTAGCATCATGCACTCCTTTGTGCGACAACATCGGTGTTGTGTTGCTCCGTCCATGGTAGAGTTAGCGCAGC
>DASWWB010001086.1:0-4307 GCA_036406115.1 Herpetosiphonaceae bacterium | reverse complement strand
TCCCGCCGTTCGGTCTGATCCCTGACCCCTGACCCCTCATCCCCCATCCCTCAGTGGCCGCGCCGCTTGGCGTAGGCCTTGGCCTGGGCCTTCTCCCAGCGCTCGTCGCGCCCGCGCTGGCGCTCGTCGCGGGCGGCCTGCTCGCGTTCGCGCTTGCGCTGCTCGCGGGAATCGCGGAGCGCCGCCTCGGCTTCGGCGGAGATGCCGTCGGCCTGGAGCTGGCGCGCCGCCTCGCGCAGCATGCGCTTGGGGTTGGGCCGGCGCTCGGGCTGGCGCTGGGCGGCGGCGACGCCGCCGGCGTGGCGCTCGATCCGCGCGTACTCGTGCTGCACGAACAGCAGCACTTCCTCGTTGCTGGGCTGCGGGCCGAAGATATGGTTGGCGGCGTAGAGCCGCCCGTCGTCCTGCCATTCGATCACGCCGACCCAGTACTGGCCTTCGAAATAGACCGTCAGCGATGCCATGGATTATCTCCCGGGATATTCAATTGATGAGAGAAGCGGAATGTCGCGGACAGCGCGGCAGAGCTGCGAAATCAGCCGTGCTCATGCTGGTATGAAGGTGGTTGGGGGAAATATAATGCGTGTTAGATGGCCGGCATTCTACGCCGCCGCCGCCGCTCCCGGCATCGGCCCGGCGATTGATTCGCCGCCGCGCCGGCATGCTCGCTTCGAGCTGGAAGGGCTTCCGCTATGACCATCGCCATCCGCCCGCTGGACACGTCGATCGATTATCCCCGGCTGGCCGAGCTGCTTTCTCTGGTGAATTCGGATGCCGTGACCGCCGAGCAGCTCCGCGAGTGGGACACGTCGGTTCCCGCCGACATCGCCCGGGTGCGGCTGATGGCCGAGCAGGACGGCGAGGTTGTCGGCTACGGCGGCTCGCGCCAGATTCACTGGGGCGACGGGCGCGACTTCTGGATGACCCTCGTGGTCTATCCGGAACGGCGCGGCCGCGGCGCCGGCAGCGCGCTGATCGAGCGGCTGGCGGAGTTCTGCCAGTGCGAGCAAGCCAACGACGTGACCGTCGACGTGCGCGACAACGATCCGGCCTCGCTGCGGTTCGGCGAGCGCCATGGCTTCGCCGTGAGCCAGCACTATTTCGAGTCAAGCTTGGATGTGGCGGGGTTTCCCCTGGAGGAGTGGGAGCCGCTGATCGGCAGGGCGGAGGCGGCGGGGATTCGCTTCTTCACCTGGGCCGAGGCTGGCGACACGCCCGAGAACCGGCGCAAGCTGCACGAGATCCATCGCCATGCGTCAGTCGATCAGCCTGACAGCGACGGCGAGTTCCCGGGCGTCGAGGAGCTGTGCGACGATCTGTTCAAGCAGGCCTGGTACGAGCCCGAGGGCCATCTGCTGGCGGCGGACGGCGACGAGTGGGTCGGTGTCTCGCTGCTTGGCAAGCCCAGCCCGACCCACTCGATGTACCTGCCGCTGACCGGCGTGCATGCCAGCCACTGCGGCCGCAAGATCGCCCAGGCGCTGAAAGTGTGGGGGGTGCGATTGGCCCGCGAGCGCGGCGTCACGCGCATCCACACCCACAACAACGCCAAAAACGCGCCGATGCTGGCGATCAACCAGCGGCTCGGGTTCCAGCCGGAGCCGGGCCTTTACCGGCTGCTGCGCAATTTCAGCGCGCCTCGCTGACCAGCTTCTCGGCCTGGCGCAGCGCCTGCTCCAGCTCGGCGCCGACCCGCTGCTTAACCAGCGTGGTCGGCGTCATCAGGGCCAGCGGGCCGAGCAGCGGCTTGAGATCGAATTGGAGCAGGCCCTTGAGCAGCGTGCCCTGGCCCTGGGGATGGAGCGTCCAGCGCGCCACGATCGGCAGCGGCTTCGCGCACTCGAACGCGACCTCTTTGTCGGCGACGGCGCGGAAGACGCCGGGGGCGGCGCGCTGGCCCAGGTCGTCGCCGAACTGGAAGTAGGCGGTGAGCGGCGTGCTGTCGCCGGCGGGCTCGCCGGCCTCGACCCTGGCGATGCGCGGCAGGATGCGCGGCAGGTTCTGCGGGTCGGCGAGCAGCGCGTACAGCGCGGCGGGGGCGAGGGCTGGGATGCGGCGCTCGCGGGTGATGCTGATCATCGGAAGCCTTTCTGCTAGGTCGTGTCGCGGCCCTGGAGATCATCGCAGCGCAGGCGGAAGGCCTGGGCCGGGCCTGCCGGGCGCCAGCGCCCCCAGTCGGCGCCGTAGCGCCGCGCCAGCAGCGGCAGCGCCGCCTCGGGCTGCGCCAGCGGCTCGGCGCGGGCGATGCCCATCACCGAGCGGTAGGAGAGATCGGGAAACACCTGGTCGGCCTCCAGGCAGAGGCCGGCGGGCTGCTCTTGCAAGAGCCGCGCCAGGCGGCCGCCGGCGCCGACCGCGATCAGCACGTCGCCGCCGTCCAGGGCGAAGGCCAGCGGCACGGCGTAGCAGGACCCGCGCTCGCGGTCGTAGGCGGCCAGCCTGATGACCGGCAGGCCGGCGAGGACCGCCAGGGATTGCGCTCGGTCAAGCTGTTTCATGGCTCCTCCAGATGCGCCCGCTGACCCGCTCCAGGTCCAGGCAGCCGACGGTCGCGCCGCGCACCGCCCGCAGCACGCCGAGCGGGCCGCCGCGCAGGGCCTTGAGCGCCTGGCCGGCGATCTGCCCCAGGTAGCGCTCGCGGTACTTGAGGCCCAGCGCCAACAGGGCCGCCTGCTGCTCGCGGCCCAGCGGCACGTCGCGGTAGCGGCCCCAGGCCAGCACGCTGGTCCAGGCGCCGGCGCGCTCCTCGTCGCATTGCAGGGCCACGCCGGCGGGATAGAGCCGCAGCAGCGCCAGCTTGCGCCCCGGTTGGGTCGAGAAGTAGATCCGCCCGGCGCGGTAGGCGAAAAACAGCGGCGTCAGCGCCGTGATCCCGGCGCCGTGGTCGTGGGTGGCGATCCGCCCGACCGGCGCCCGCCGCAGAAAGGCCCAGATCTGCCCGGCCTGCATCCGCGTCATGTTCTCGAAGCCTTCGTCTTCCGCTGCCATAGCCTCGCCTCGCGCTGAGATTGTCTCATTATAACGTTATAATCCCCCTATGTTGAATACGCGCTCCTTCTTGCGCACCTCGGGCCTGCTGATCGGCCTGACGGTGTGCTACAAACTTCTCGGGTTCGTCGAAAAGCTGGTCCTGGCGGCGGTGTTCGGCACCTCGGCCCAGGCCGACGCCTATCTGGCCGGCTCCAGCGTCGTGCTGCTGGTCGGTTTTTTGATTCAGGACATCGCGGCGCCGGCGCTGGTGCCAGTGCTGATGGCGGACCGCGCCGCCGGCCGCCGGACCATCCGCGCCACGCTCAGCCTGGTCGCGCTGATCGCGCTGGGCCTGACGGCGCTTTCCTGGCTGGGGGCGCCGCTGCTGGCGCTGCTGTTCGGGCCGGGATTCGACGCGCCGACCCTGGCGCTGACCGCCGAGATCATCAGGATTGGCATCCTGGCGCTGCCGGCGCTGTGCCTGGCGGCGGTGCTGGCGGCCTGGTCGCACGCCGAGGGCCGCTTCGTGCGCCCGGCGCTGGCCGATACGATCCTCAAAATCTGCCCGGTGATCGGCATCGTGCTGACCAGGAGCCTGGCCGGGCTGACTGTCGGGCTGGCCGCCGGCGCCTGGCTGCGGCTGCTGCTGATCGCCAGCAGCCCCGGCGCGCCGGTCAAGCCCGAGTGGGCGCCGCGCGAGCAGGGCCTGGGGCGGGTGCTGCACCTGGCCTGGCCGCTGCTGCTCACGGCGCTGGTCTCGACCCATCTGCTGAGCGTGATCGAGACCGCGCTGGCCTCGACGCTGGGCGTGGGCGCCGTGGCCGCCTACGCCTACGCCCGCCGCATCCTCGACGTGCCGGTGATCCTGGTGCCGCAAGTCGTCGCCCGCCTGATTTTCCCCGGGCTGGCGGCGCTGTTCCAGGCCGGCGACCTGGCGCGGCTGCGCGATCATCTGCGCCAGATGGTGCGGCTGACGCTGCTGGCGCTGGTGCCGCTGTCGGCGCTGGGCTTTGTGCTGGCCGATCCGATCATCCGGCTGCTGCTGGAGCGCGGCGCCTTCGACCGCGACTCGGCCGAGCGCACGGCGCTAGTCTTCCGGGCGGTGCTGCCGGGCCTGCCCGCCCATGCCCTGGCGACGCTGCTGGTGCGCTGGAACTACGCCGCCGGCGACACCCGCTGGCCGAGCGTGATCCGCGGCGCCAGCGCGGCGCTGCACATTGGCCTGGCCGCCTACGCCCGGCGCTGGGGCCTGGCCGGCCTGGGCGCCGCGACCACCCTGGTCCAATGGCTGGAGACGCTGGCGCTGCTCGCGGCGGCGGCCTGGGTGCTAGTCCCGG
>DASWWB010001085.1:0-4861 GCA_036406115.1 Herpetosiphonaceae bacterium | reverse complement strand
CCACCGCCACGCCGGCCCCGCCCACCGCGACCCCCGATCCCTGGGCAGCCTACGCCCAGTTCACGATCGAGGGCCTGCGCGCCCGCTCCTACGGCGAGGGCGCGATCGAGATTGTCTCGGTGCTCGAGGAGACTGCCAATTTCACCCGCTATCTGATCGCCTATCCCAGCGACGGCCTGCGCCTCACCGCCATGCTCAACCAGCCGCGCGGCGACGGGCCGTTCCCGGTGGTGATCCTCAACCACGGCTACTACCCGATCGATGTCTACCAGACCGGCAACGGCACCAAGCTGGCCGCCGACTACCTTGCCAACCGCGGCTTTCTGACGCTCTCGCCCGATTTCCGCTCCCACGCCGGCTCCGACGATGCGCCGAACCAGTTCCGCGCCGGCCATGTCATCGACGCGCTTAATCTCATCCCGCTGGCCCAAAAGCTCCCCGCCGCCCGGCCCGGCCCGGTCGGCATGTGGGGCCACAGCAACGGCGGCGCGATCACGGCCAAGGCGATCGTGGTTAGCGATCAGATCGCGGCGGCGCTGATCTACGCCCCCGCCTCCTCGAACATCGCCCAGGACTACGAGTTCCGCGTCGGCCGCGCCCGCGCCCGGGGCGGCGAGATCGACCCGGTTGAGTGGCCGGTCAAGCCGGATGAGGGCGCCGATCTGTACCAGCGCTTGTCGCCGCTGCCCTATCTCGATCTCGTCAGCGCGCCGGTCCAGATCCACTGGGGCGACGCCGACGAGACCGTGCCGGCCAACTGGCCCGGCGATCTGCTGGCGGGGCTCCAGGCGGCTGGCAAGCCGGTCGAGTATTTCGAGTACCCCGGCCAGCCCCACTCGTTCACGGGCGGCCAGAATCAGCTCTATCTCCAGCGCATGGCCGAGTTCTTCGGCCTGCACCTCGGCGCGGCGCGCTAGCGGAGGCGATGGGATGCGACGCTTCTATAAATCTCGCTTCGAGGATGTGCGGATCGAGGGCGGGACGATCTACTGGGATTGCGTCCAGATCAGCGATGAACTGCTGGTGATGCGCGAAGTGGTCAGCAACGGCGGCGAGCATGTGGGATCGAATCGTCCAGACGCCGATGGCTTTTTCTTCCTGCCCGACGGCCCTGACAGCATTGACAATGTTGACCCGCTTGGCGAGATTCCGGTGGTCGAGATCGACGACGCCGAGTTCGAGGCGGCCTGGGCCGCCCACTGCGCGGCCTATCGCGAGCGCTGGGAGCGGGCGAAGCGCGAATACCCGCTCGGCGCCCCGGTCGCGGGCAAAATTGAGATATTCTATCCGCAGGGGACGATCATCGGCGCGGGGGACGGGGTGTTTGGCGTCGCCGCCGATGGCCCTGCCGGGATGGACGATTATTATCATTATCGCGGCCATGCGGTCACTGCGGTCGTGGCCGGCTACGACGAGGATAATCTCTGGCTGGTGCTGGAGGATTTGCAGGGAGTGCCCGGCTAGCGGGGCAGGACACCGGCGCCAGGTGCGACCTGCGGCGATCGCGGCGGCGTAGATGGGCTATGGGGCGGCTTCGTCGCGCGTCCGGCCTCGGGCGCCGGCGAATCGGCGCCGCCAAGCTTTCGCGCGCGAGGAGCCAGCAATGCAAGAAGGACTTCACCCGCCGCCCGCCCTGCCGGCCATGGAACAGGCGCTCGACGCCGCGCCGCGTCCCCGCGTGCTCGATCCTTGGCTCCGCAGGCGGTTATTGATCGGCGATCCCAGGGCCGCGATCGGCTGGGCCGGCGGAAGTATCGGCCTGTATCTGCTCGGCAGTTTCTTCAGCCGGCCTCCGTTTAATCCCGATCCCATCCAGCTGCTGATTATGGCTGTTCCGCTCTGCTTGTTCCCGGTCGTGGTGATTTTTTTCCGCCGCGGCCGGCGAATCATCCGCCTGTTGGAGATCGGGTCGCTGGCGGTGGCCAAGGAAACGCGCCGGCCGGGCGACAGGACTCGGCGCAGCCACCGCGAGCCCTATGATGTCAGCTTGGTCTTTGTCGACCGCGACGGCCGCACCGTCGAGCTGCGCGAGCATGTCAACAGGCTCGACCGGCTTCCCGCCCGCCCGGCGGTGATCTATGACCCCGCGAACCCGAGCGACGCGATGGCGGTTGACCTGCTGCCGGGGCTGCCGTTTGTCGTCGAAGGGGATGTGGTGCGCTCAGAGCGCGGGAAGCTCAGCCTGGTGATGGTGCTGGGGCCGGTGTTGATCGTCTCAGCGGGAGCGTGGATGCTCCTGGCGCTCCTCCGATCCATGTGATGATCCGCTGAATCGATCAGCCCCAGCCTGCCAGGTGATCGGCGATGCGGCGCTGGCGGGCGGCGAGCTGCTCGCGGTTGAGCGAGTAGTAGGCCCACGGCCCCTGGCGCTCGGCGGCCACCAGCCCGGCCTCGCGCAGCAGCTTGAGGTGATAGGAGACGGTGGGCTGCTTGACCGGCACGGCGGCCTCCAGGTCGCAGACGCAGATCGGCGCCGCGCTCTGGGCCAGCACGCTGAGCAGCTGCACCCGCACCGGGTGGGCGAAAAGTTGGAAATCGTCGCTGACGGCCTCGGCCTCAGCCTCGCTCAGGCTGGCGGGCAGCGGGCCGCAGCAGCCGGCCTGGCTCGCTGCCGGCTCAAGCGCAATCTGGTCCATGCAGTCCTCCTTGATTAAGCATAGCACAACTTGCCGCCGGCCAGGGATCTGGCCGGCGGCGCTCGTTCTTAAGCGTTAATCTGGTCCGATCTTCTTAATAAAGTATTGACATTTAGGCGGCGAGCGAGTATGTTTAGTCTCATTAATGGACTAAATAGTCATGGAACTGCGGCTGTCCAGGCCTGCGGCGGCGATTTCATGGCTCTCGCACGCCTTTTCGCTGGAACTAAAGATCAATCATTGTACTAATTCCAGGGATTGTCGGATTGGCTGGGGAGTGTTGAACAGGCATCTCATAGGGGAGGTAGCATGAACGCTTCACGACGGGCGATGGCGGTGCTGGCGCTGTGCGTGGTGCCGGTGATGGTGTCGGCGCTGATGATGCGCGGGGCGGGCGCCCATGGCTCGCTCCAATCGCCGCTGAGCCGGACCTACGGCTGTTTCCTCGAAGGCCCCGAGAGCCCGGACTCGGCGGCCTGCCAGGCGGCGGTGGCCCTCGGCGGGACCCAGGCGCTGTATGACTGGAACGAAGTCAACATCGGCGACGCCGCCGGCCGCCACCGCGAGCTGATCCCGGACGGCAAGCTGTGCAGCGCCGGCCGCGACAAGTACCGGGGCTTCGATCTGGCCCGCGCTGACTGGCCGGCCTCGCAGCTGACCTCGGGCGCCGGCCACACCTTCGCCTACCGGGCGACGGCGCCCCACCGCGGGACCTTCGAGTTCTATGTCACCCGCAACGGCTACAATCCCGCCGCGCCGCTGCGCTGGTCGGATCTGGAGTCGGCGCCGTTCCTGCGCGTGACCAATCCGCCCCTGATCAACGGCTCCTACATCATCGACGGCGCGCTGCCCGCCGGCAAGAGCGGCCGCCACCTGATCTACTCGATCTGGCAGCGCTCGGACAGCCCCGAGGCCTTCTACACCTGCTCGGATGTCGTGTTCGGCGGCGGCACCTCGACGCCGACCGCCACGCCGCGCCCGACCAATACGCCGGTCGCCACGCCGACCGCCACGCCGACGCCGCGCCCGACCAATACGCCGCAGCCCGGCACCCCCACGCCGACGGCGACGCCGCGCCCGACCAATACGCCGGTCCCGCCGACCGCGACCGCCACGCCGAACCCCGGCGTGAATCCCTGGCAGCCCTGGGTCGCCTACGCCCTCAACCAGCAGGTGTCGTACAACGGCGGCGTGTACCAGTGCCGGCAGGCCCACACCTCGCAGCCCGGCTGGGAGCCGAGCAACGTCCCGGCGCTCTGGCTGCGGATCAACTAGCCGCCGCGCCGCCTTCCGCAAGCTTTGGCCCGGCCCGTGCTGCAACACGGGGCCGGGCCTCGGCGTCTAGTTGCCAACGGCTATGTGGAACAGGAGCGTGCCATGCACAAATCAGCCAAATATCTCGTCTCGCTGCCGGAGCGCGCGGTTCGCGCCAGCGCCGCGGCGATCGGCGGCCTCGTCTTCGAGACAGCGAACGTCCTCCTGCCGGTGAGCGTCCGCCAGACCAAACTGTACCAATCGACGCTGGACCGGCTGCTGCGAATCGTCGTGGAGCTGGTCGGCGACGTGCCCAACCCGGCGGCCGAGGGCGCGATGCCCGCCGGCGAGCTGGCCGCCCGCAAGCTGGCGGGCAACGTGGTCGAGACCACCGGGTTCGTGGCGTTCGGCTGGTCGCCGCTCTGGATGCTGGCCGCGATCTCGGACCTGAGCGGCGGCACCCGGGCCTATCTGGCGGCGCTGGTCGGCGAATTGCAGCGCTCGGGCGTGCTGGATGCCAACGCCGACATCGCCTCGATCGACGCGCTGCTCCAGACCCTTGAGGAATCCTCGGGCGTGGCCGCCGACGCGATCGACGTGCCGCCTCTGTCGGCGGCGGCGCTGCGCCAGTCCTGGGACGGGCTGCGGGCCAGCACCGCCAACCTGCCGGAGCCGGGGGCGCTGGCCGCCACCTTCAACGAGCTGAACCAGGCCGCCGAGATGGAGGGCCGCACGCTGCTGGAAGTGTCGGCGGCGATCGGCGCCGGCGCGGTGCGGGCCGGCTGGCAGCTCGGCAACGCCCACGTCGTCGATTACTACCGCGAATCGCTCAAGTCGATCAATGAGGAAGGGCTGGTCGCCTTCCTGCGCCGCATCACGACGCCCTATCTGAGCCGCGCCGCCCGCCACTTCGATCCGGCCGAGCCGACCTACACCGAGGGCTGGCTGGACCAAGTCGATCCGCCGGCGCC
>DASWWB010001084.1:0-7083 GCA_036406115.1 Herpetosiphonaceae bacterium | reverse complement strand
ATCTCCTCCATCGGCGCCACCGCTGCTCGCTGAAATTCCAACTTTGAAATACTCGCTTGTTTTTTTGATATGAAAGAATTATAATTATAGAACATCCGTGCAAGTAATCTTCACTAGGACGCATGACAGGAGCAATTCCATGCAAACGGTCACGTCTCAAGATGGCACCACCATCGCGTTCGACAAGAGCGGCAGCGGTCCGGCGGCGATCCTCGTTGATGGGGCGCTCGGAAGTCGCGGGTTTGAAAGCGGGTTGGGACAGTTGGCGGCACTGCTGTCCGAGCATTTCACCGTTTACCATTATGATCGGCGAGGGCGCGGCGACAGCAGCGATCATCAGCCCTACGCGCTGGAACGCGAGATCGAGGACATCGAAGCGCTGATCGACCATGCGGGCGGCGTGGCGTTCGTGTATGGCGTCTCGTCGGGCGCGGCGCTGGCAATGGAGGCGGCCCTCAAGCTCGGTGGCAAAATCAAGAAGCTGGCCATGTACGAGCCGCCCTACAACGACGATTCGCAAGCCCGCCAGAACTGGGTGGACTATGTGAAGGACATCGAGGGGCACATCGCCGCAGGCCGCGGCGATGAGGCGGTTCTGCGGTTCATGATGCTTGTCGGCCTGTCGCCCGATGACGTGCCGGGGATGCGCGAACAGCCGTGGTTCGCTTTGCTGCCGCCAATGGGGCATACGCTCCGGTACGATGCCGCCGCGCTGGGCGACGAAGCTGCCATCCCACACGACAAAGCGGCCCGTGTTTCTGTCCCAACGCTGGTGATGGATGGCGGCGCGAGCTTCCCGTTTATGCACACGGCGGCGGCGGCGCTGGCCAAAGCGATGCCAAACGGGGAGCAGCGCACGCTCGACGATCAGACGCATGAAGTTCAGGCGGAAGTGCTCGCGCCGATTCTGATCGATTTTTTCGAGAGCTAACGAAGGGGCTTTCATCCGAATATCTATGGACCAGACGGCGAGCGGTCGGGGCGTATTGCGAACGGAGGACACGATGGGTCTTTTGACCTTCAGCATCAACGTCACCCTAGACGGGTGTATCGACCATCAGGAAGGAATCGCCGACGACGAGACCCACGCCTTCTTCACCCGCCTCATGGACGAGGCCGGGGCGATGCTGTGGGGCCGTATCACCTACGAGATGTTGGAGAGCTACTGGCCAGCGGTTGCCCGCGGCGACACGGAGGCACCACCGGCGATGCGCGAGTGGGCGGTCAAGCTGGAGGCCAAGCCAAAGTATGTGGTGTCGTCGACGCGAACGGACTTCCCCTGGACCAACAGCCATCCCATCGCCGGCGACTTGCGCACGGGCATCCAGCAGCTCAAGGACGCGACCCCGAACGGCGTGCTCCTCGGGAGCGGGACGCTCGCGATCGAGCTGGACCGGCTGGATCTGATCGATGAGTACCAGATCCTCGTCCACCCCCGGATCGCCGGCCACGGCCCGACCCTCTACGAGCGCGGGCTGCCCAGCACGCGACAGCTCGCGTTGATCTCGGCGACGCCGCTCCGCTGCGGCGCGGTCGCCATGCACTACCGGCGCGCATGATGACTCACAATCGGTCGCTCCTGCATCAGCGGCAGGTGGGCGCTGTGGGCATCCCACAGCCCAGCACCGCGCCCACCAAGCTGCCGGCCAGGAAGCGTCCGCTGGCGAAACACCGCGTGAAATGCCCGGCTCACCGCACATGCTCCAAATCCTCTGCGCCATAGCGCTTGGCAATCGGTACCGGATAGGCGCGGCTCGTCGTATCCACCAGCCAGTAATAATACTGCCCATCTTTGACGTGCCAGGCAACCGCCGCCACCAGTCCCTCGCGGAGCGTGCGATTGCGGGCATTCAGCCGGACCCGCACCCGCATCCCTGGCGCAAACCTGGCGGCCGAATCGGCACGGGACGCGGCGGCAAGATCTGCCCCCAGGCGCTGGGTGGTCTTAATCTGCTGATCAAGCTTCGTCAGCAGGCGCAGGACGTGGTGATAGTGTGGACTCGAGGGCGGAGCCGTGGTTGGCGGGGCGGTCGTCGCAGGCGGATGGGCCAGGGCCTGCCGCACATCAGCCACCGAGCGGAACTGGGCAAACCAACGTTCAATCCCAGACACGAGAGCTGGCGTCAGGGCGGCCAACTGGCGCTCCTGGTCCGCCACGGTTGACGCGATGGGCCATCCACCGAGCGGCGGGCGGAGCGCCGAGTCCAGCACGGATGGGATCATGGTATGAAACAGACAACTTCTCGCCATCCGGGGCGAGACGCCAGGGAGGCGCGGCGCGCAGCCCAGGTCGATCGTCCACCGCCGCTGATCGAGAAGGCGCGCCTCCACCACGTCGATAAAGTGCGGCCGATAGCGCCACATTCGCACGCCCGGATTAGGAAAGCCAGCAGCGAGCAGCGCTGTTCCCAAGGTCGCACGCAAGAGTGGCTTCACGACCCGCCAGGGCAAGGGGTGTGCGCTGGCATTCGTCACCTTCGTTGCCGCTACCATAATCCTCTCCAGCTCGGAAGCATAGCCCGCTCCATCCTCAATGATCAGCACATCGGCGGCGTTAGCAATCGCCTCGCGCACCGTATTCCAGTGGTTGCGCTGCACATAGATCGTCTGCATGGTCGGCGGCGGAGCGCCGGCGCCAATATCAACCGCGTGCTGCGCCAGGGCCGTCGGGCCGATCTACCGCCTGGCCGCATCGTCGTGCCGGTTGGTGGCCCCACCGGTTATCCCTCCGACAGCACAAGCGGCGTCATCGTGGGCGCGGGCCGCCGTGGCGGGACTGCTGCCGGGACGGGAACGACCGTCCCAAAAGGAACCGGCGGCCCGCTATGCGGCACCAGGGTCGGAGGTGGCAGCGGCGTTGCCCAAGGCCGCGTCTGCGGATGCGGGCGCGCTGGGGGCTCAGGCGCCGCATGCTGACAGCCGCTGAGCAGGACGGCCACCAGCAGGAGACACCAACATCCGTGTTGCAAGCGCTTCATCTCCCGCCTCCATCTCCATACAACTATCATCAGCAGGATACAGCCAGCGGGCCTTCCGCGCGCCAGCGCGCCACAGCGCTGCGAGCGGCGCCCACAGCTGGCGATTAATGCTGAACGACTCTGGCATCCTCGACGCGATCGGTTGAATCAAAATAAATATCAAGGGTGTCATGATCCATGCGAAAGCCGCTCCACATCCCCAGCTCATAGCTGAGCATGGTGTCGTACGACTCGCCGTCGGCAGCACCAAGCAAGGCAAGCACCTCCGCCCGCGTTAGGCGTTGTGTTTCGAGCAGCGTTGCCAGCTCATGCGCCATCAGGCCGCGAGGATTATCGCGCACGAACGTGTTCTGCTGTTGAAGCCAGAGCGCCTGGTCGAACGGGCGATCATCAAAGGGATCGTTCACGTTCAGGAGCGGATGGAGCGACACGACGGCACACCCACCAATCAGACCGACAAGACACAGCACCACCACACCAATTTGGAAACGGGAAGTGGAGCGGGCACGATTCATAGGGCCTCCTTGGGAGCGCATTTGGAACTTGACGAGAGGGGTCTAAAACGGACTCGTCACTGATTATGTCATTATGTCACGTCATGATCATCCGGCCGCGCAGCCTGCGCCTCCGCCGGCGTCTGGATTTGGAGCCCGCCCCCAAATCATCCAGCGCGAAAATCTGATCAGAGTGGAGGGCGGGGCCTCCGCTTGCCAGCACAATGATCAGGCATCGACCCCAGCCTGCGACTGCCCGTCATGGGGCGGCCCGCCGCGTTCCAGCGTGTGCTTCAGGGCCGCCAGCCCAACCGCCGCGCGCTGCTGCATCACCCGGCGGGCCAGCGGCACCAGCAGCCAGCGCACCAGCCGGCTGGCGGAGCGGCTGCGCATCCGCCAGCTGACCTCGCAGGAACCTGGCCCTGTGGCGCGAACATCGATTTCCATCTGCGGCAGCAGCGGGGCCAGGGTGCCCTCGGTCACGAAGCGCTGATTCAGCGCCACCTCGGTCACCGTAATCGTGACCTTGCGGGTGCCGCGCAGCGGAATGGCGACCGTTTCCCGGTACTGTTTGCCCACTGCTAGCGGCGGGAGATCATTCGCTGCGGCAATTGCGATCACCCCCGGGAACCACGTGCCAAATCGCTCAAGGTCACACGCAAAGCGATAGGCGACCTCCGCGGGGCACGCGATGACGGTGGTTTGTTCTGCCAACAATGACATCCATGGCTCCTTTGCTACAACGCGATGACGCGGGCCTGCGGGCTGGCAAACGATCAATCAAACCAGTTTCAGCGCCACGCAAATTCGTACAGCATCCTTGTTCTCCCTCGGCGGGCGGCGCCGAGACTCAAGCGTCTCGACACACATCGCAGCCAGCCCTGACCCCTGATCCCTCACGAGCGGCGGCGGCGGGTGGCGGGAGCGATGCCAGCTTCTTCGAGCAGGCGCATATCGCGGATAATCGTGCGCCTGCTGACATGCAGGGCCGCGGCGAGATCATCGTCGGTCGGCGCGGCGCCCTGGGCGGCGGCCTCGTCGAGCAGGCGACGGAGGCGGCGGAGGCGGGAGGCGGATCCGCCGGCGCGCAGCTCTGCGGCGGCCTCGTCGTCGGGGGCGTGGATGGTCCACTCGACCGGCACGCGCTGATCATCGCGCAGCGGCACGCCCAGCGGCGCGTCGGCCCGGGCCAGCAGCACCGTCTGGCGCTGGACGCCGGCGCCGGGCGGGCGCTGGGCGTCGTCCGGCGCCGGACTCGCAATCCGCCGCCAGACGCCCATCATCGAGCGGATGGTCGGCGCCAGCGAGCGGACCCGCCAAAGCCGCTCCACCAGCGTGTGCAGATAGACCTTGCCCAGGAACGCCGCCCGCAGCTCGGCGTCGCGGATGCGCCCGGCCTGGCGCTGCAGCTCCTCGTAGGCGGCCTGGAGATCGGCGGCCGCGCCATGGACCCAGAAGCGGGCGAAATGGTACAGCACGGCGCAGAAGGCCAGCTCGTGGCCGGCGTAGTAGCGCTCGGCCTCCCGCATGCTGGACTGGGCCTCGGCGGGCTCGCCTGCCAGCTGGGCCGCCAGGGCGTGAATGAGCAGGACGGGCAGGAAGCCGGCCTGAGTGTCGTACCACAGCGGCAGGGCCGCGCGCAGATAGGGCAGCGCGGCGCGCGGGCGGTTCTGGAACAGCTTGGCGGCGCCGATCTCCAGCAGCAGATACAGGCCGGCGCCAGTCTTGGGCCGGGCCTCCAGCCAGCCGCCCAGCCCGGCGATCAGCGCCTCGGCGGCGGCGAAATCGCCGGACTGCATCGCGCACTCCAGGGCCACGGTGGTGGTGTAGAGCCCCCAGTTCGAGTCGGGCGCCAGCTCGGATTGGCGCAGCAGCTCGCGCATGCGCTCGACGGCGGCCCCGGCCTCGGCGTGCTGGCCCATGCCGCCGAAGACAAACACCGCGATCGCCAGGCCGGCGGTCAGCGGCCACTTGTCGTCCTGCTCGTCCAGCAGCTGCAAGGCCTTGTGCATCGTGCTGCGGGCGGTCTCCCAATCGCCGCGATTGAGCGCCACCTGGGCCAGGATGCGCAGCACGTCGCCGCGCGCCGGGGCAAGGGCGGGATCCAGCTCAATCAGGGTCAGGCCCCGGGCCGCGTGGGCCTGGGCGGAGCCGGTCTGGCCGAGCAAACACTCGGCGAAGGCCAGCGTGCAGAGCGCCGCCACCTGCATCGCCTGATCGCCCGCCTGCTCGGCCAGCGTGACCGCCCGCTGGAGCATCGGCAGCGTGGTGGCGGGCGAGGCGGCGGCGCTGGCTAGCACCTGGAAGCCGTACGAGCGCCAGATTCGCGCCTCAGCCAAGGGCTGGCGCAGCCGCCGGGCCAGGGCCGCCGCCGCCTCCGCCACCGCGCGCATCGCCTCCACGTCGGAGTCCGCCGCGAGCAGGACGATGCGGGCCTCCATCGCCTCCAGCCGGGCCGCGTCATCGCCGCACTCCGCCGCCAGCCGCTCGATCGCGTCGACATCGGCGCGCCAGGCGGGGAAGCGGCCCATCACCCCCAGCACCCGCTGGCGGGCGCAGAGCAGGGCCAGCCGCTCGGCCTCGTGGTCGGGCGGGGCGCCCAGCAGCGCCAGCCCCTGGTTGAGATAGGCCAGCGTGCTGCTGTAGGCGTAGTGGGCGAAGGCTTGCTCGCCGGCCAGGCGGTAGAAATGGCTGGCCCGGGCGTGGTCGCCGGCGCGCTCGCAGTGCCAGGCGATCCGCTCGGGCGGCGTGGCCGGCTCGGCGCTGAGCGTCTGCGCCGCCCGGCCATGCAGCAGCCGCTGATCGGCGGCGGGCAACGTTTGGAGGATCAGGCTGCGGATCAGCTCGTGGCGGAACGAAAAGCCAGCTCCTGTCTGCTGGATCAGACGGGCCTCGCGCAGCTCGTCGACGGTCGCCGCGACGGCGGCCCTGGCGACGGCCTGCCACAGCGGGAGACGCCAATCCCGCCCCAGCACGGCGGCGGCGCCGACGGCGGCCCGCGCCTCGGGGCTCAGCGCCGCCAGGCGGCCGGCGATCAGCGCGGCGAACGGCTGGGGGGCGTGCGGCGTGCTCAGCTCGCTCTCCAGCACATACAGCGGGTTGCCGTCGGTCAGCCGGTACAGCGCCGTGATCTCGGCTGCCGGCACCTCGGCCGGGGCCGGGCTGCGCAAGATCGTGATCAGCTCGCGCACCTCGGCGCTGCTCAAGCCTGACAGGGTCAATCGCAGCCCCTGCCAGGCGCGGGCCAGGGTCTCGGCGGCCGGCGCGTAGCCGTGGCCGGCCAGCTCCAGCGGGCGGTAGGCCAGCACCAGCAGCAGCGGCCGGCGGCGCAGCAGCGCAGTGTGGCGCTGGGAAAATTCGAGCGCGTGCCAAAAGGCCGGGCTGGCCCACTGCACGTCGTCCAGCAGCAGCAGCAGCGGGGCGTGGGCCGACAAGCTGAGCAGGCCCTCGGCCACGCCGCCCGCCAAATTGGGCCGGGTCAGGGTCGCCGCCGCCGGCCCGGCCTCGCGCAGCTGGGGCACCATGCCGGCCAGCGCCTCCAGCGCCGAGGCCGACAGCTCGGGCAGCGCGCGCGAGGATCCGCCCGGCGCCAGCGCCTCGCCGAGCGCCTG
>DASWWB010001083.1:0-8442 GCA_036406115.1 Herpetosiphonaceae bacterium | reverse complement strand
GCAGCCTGGCCGGCGCCGCTCAGCAGCCCTAAACGCAGCGACGGGCGCCCCGCTGTTGCGCGGGGCGCCCGTCGAAAACCCATGACTCAGGCGCAGCCGGCCAGCGACTGGCTCAGCGCCAGCTCGACGATCCGGGCCGCGCCGAGATGCAAACACAATGATTGGCCGGGGCAGGCGGCGCAGCGGCTCGCGCCGAGCCGGACCGTCGCGCCGTCGGCGAAGGTCACACACTCCCGCTCGTCATCCCAGCTCCAAGATGTCTTGGACAGGAGTTTGTAGGCGGGTGCCAGCACGTCTGCGAGCGCCGGGTCGTTGCGGACCGCCAGCGCGAACGCCCGCGCGATGTTCAACTGGTGCATCGTCAGAACCTCCTTTGAAACACCAGTTTAAGCATACCAGACCAAGCTTAAGCCCATGTTATCCGGCGGCTGGGAGATCAGTCCTACCGCCGGTCGGACAATCAGCGCCGCCGGAGTGGGAGCGCGGGGCGGCCTGTCACGCCGTCCCGCCGCCCGCTCACGGGCAGGACGCCGTGGCCGGATCGGACAGCGTCAGCAGCGCGCGGGTCCTGCCGGGGCCGCGAACCGCCAGCGGCGCCGAGAGCGACGGCGCCGGCCGGGCGTCAGTCACCAGCAAGCCGTAATCGCGCGCCCGCAGCTCGGGGTCCGCCGGCGCGACGACGCCGGCATGGCTGGCGCGCAGCGTGTAATCGCCCGTGGGCAGCGTTGCGCTAATCAGCCCGCTCGCATCCGTCGTGCCGCTGAACACCACCGTCTGGCTGGCGTCGAGAATCTGGACGCTGGCGCCGAGCGCCGGGCGGGCGCTGGCGGCGCGCGGCTGGCAGGCGGCGCCGAGCCTGCCGATGATCCTGTCAATCTCCGCGCTGAGCTGGGCCGGCGTCGCGGCCTTGGCGTAGTCGGTCGGCGCGATCAGGTGGAGGCGCAGCAGCTCGGCGGTGGCGGAGGCAGGCGAGCCGTAGGCCACGGCGAAGATCTGCGCCCCCTGGGCGGAGCGGCCGGCGTCGGCGATCTCGACGGCGGCGCGCAAGGGCGACCGGACGCCGGTCGTATTGGCGGGATGATTGGCCGCCGGGCAGGTGTACTGGGCCTGCGGATCATCGGTCACAAGCTGCCCGGGCGTCGTCGATTGGCAGCGGAAGGGATTGTAGTCGGCCGAGTTCTGGAAGCCATCGTGGGGCGGATCGACAAACACACTGGCGGTGTCGTCGGTCAGCACGATCACAGCGCGCAGAACCGGATTGCCGTGGCGATCGATGGCGCGCGGCGCGGCGTCGAGCTGGCCCAGCGCCAGGCCGATGCCCTGGCCGAGCGGGCTGCCCCCGACAAGCTCGGCCTCGGGGATGGTCCGCGGGTTCGTCGGCGTGCCGAGCAGGGCGGCGTACATGCTCAGGGCATTCGTCGCTGTCAGCGGCACATTGACGCGGGCAAAGCTGCGACTGCTCGCAATATGGCCGAAGGAGACGAAACCCACGCGATGATCGGCGCCGGCGCCGTTCTGCCGCGCCAGCAGCTCGTCGACCAGCCCCCTGATCGCCGCCATCTCGCCGTCGACCCGCCGATTTGGCGCGGCGCAGGTGTTGCGGTTGCCCCAGCACTGGCGGTTGGAGCCCGAGTAGTCGCCGAGGATCACGAGATCATAGGAGCTTCCTGCCGGCGCCTGCTCGATCCAGCGCAGCTGCTCGCTGATCGCCAGCGTGACCTGGAACCCGGCCGGGCCGGTCGGCGTGGCGGTTGGCGTGCTGGTCGGTGTGTTGGCGGGCGTCGCCGTGGAGGTTGGCTCGGGCGTCGGGATCGTCGTCGCCGTGGGGGTGGGCGTGTCGCCCGGCGGCTCGGTCGCGGTCGGCGTCCACGTCGGCGGCGGGGTGGGCGTGTCTTCGGGCCAGGGCGGCGGCGTGGGCGTGTCAGTGACCGTCGGCGTGGGCGTGTCGCCGGGCGTGGGCGTCCAGGTCGGCTCCGGCGTGGGCGTGTCGCCGGGCGTCGGGGTGTCGCCTGGGCGCGGCGTGGGCGTGTCGGTCGGCGTCGCCGTGGCGGGAAGCGCGTCGAAGGCGGAGCCGCGCGCAACGAGGGGCAGATGGTGGTTGAGCGGCAGCGCGGTCGCGGTAAGCTGCGCGGCGCTCAGGCTGGCGGACGAGCGGGCGGCGGGCCAGCCGAGCTGGCTGATCAACCCGGCAAGCAGCAGCAAGCCGGCGATCGTCGGGATACTTGGTCGTCGCACAAAACCTCCTTTGTCACTCGACGCGGCCGATGCCAGCATGGTATACCAGACAGACGCCCGCCGGCGCCCAAGCAAGGCCGAGACAGGACGGCAGGCGCTTGGATCATCAACGTCGGAGCGGCGCAAATAGTGCCGCCTGGCGTGGCGGCATTGAAAGGAGCGACAGATGCACGACGAGGTCTTCGAGCTGGGCGAGGCGGTGGCGCTGCTGGAGCGCGCCCCGGCGACACTGAGCGCGCTGCTGGCGGGGCTGCCCGAGCGCTGGGCCCGGGCCACGGAGGGCGAGGGCGAGTGGTCGCCCTACGAGATCATCGGCCATCTCATCCACGGCGAGCAGACCAACTGGCTGCCGCGCGCCCGCCACATCCTGGCCGGCGACAGCCGCCCGTTTCCGCCGTTCGACCGCGCGGGCTTCGCCGACGAGCGGCCCGACCCGAGCCTTGAGGAGCTGCTCGCCACCTTCGCCCAGCTGCGGCGGGACAATCTGGCGGCGCTGACGGGGCTCGGATTGGCGCCGGCGGACCTGGGCCGGACCGGCCTGCATCCGGAGTTCGGCGAGGTGCGGCTGGGCCAGCTGCTGGCGACCTGGGTCGTCCACGATCTCAATCACCTGCGCCAGATCGTACGGACGCTGGCCAAAGTCTACGGCGAGGCCATCGGGCCGTGGCGGGCCTATCTGCCGATCGTCCACGACCACGCATGACCGTGATCGTCCTGGGCTGGGCGCCGCTCAGCCCAGGAAAATGGCAAGGACAATCGCCACCAGCAGCGGCGCCAACATCAGCAGCAGGCAGCCGATATGGCGCCAGCTCGGCCCGGGGGAGCGCACATTGGGCGGGCCCGACGGGTTAAGCGGATTGACTGGCGGCGGAGCCTGGTACATAGCTTCCTCCTCGCGGCGGATACTGCCACAGCATAGCACACGCCGCCAGCGGCGGCCCGAAACGTGCTCCATGGCCGGCGACGCGCGGCCCAGCCGCCAAGCCTCTGAGGAGCATGGATGATACAGCTTGTCTACACCAGCAGGGCGCGGTCGCCCATGAGCCAGGACGCCATCCTCGACATTCTCCGCGTCTCGCGGGCCAACAACGCCGCCGACGGCCTCACCGGCGTTTTGCTCTACCACCGGGATCATTTCTTCCAAGTGCTCGAAGGGCCGGAAGCGGCGGTGAACGCCCGCTTCGCCCGCATCGAGCGCGATCCGCGCCACGACCGGGTCGCGCTGCTGCTGCGCGACTCGGTGGCGGCGCGCCAGTTCGGCGGCTGGTCGATGGGCTTCGCGCCGGCGGGCGAGCTGCCGGCCGACGCCCGGGACAGCTTCGTGGGCCTGCTCGCCCAGCCCCAGGTCGCCAACCAGCTGGTCGCGCCCTCGATGGTGCGCGTGCTGCTCAAAACCTTCGCCATGGTCGGCGCGGGCTAGCGCCTCGCCACATCGCGCCGCCGCTTCATCCGCCCATAACCGGCGGATAACCAGCGTGCGCTACAATAGGCATGGAACCCGCCGGGCCCGCGCGCATGCTGGCAGCGCATCGGTGGCCCCGAACTTGCCGGGCTCGGCGGTAAGCTGTTTGGATCAAGGAGGATTAAGAATGGCTCAACAGGCTCGCCGTTGGATGATTCTGGCCGTCTTCGCGCTGGGCTTTATGCTGCCCGCCGCCCGCCCGACGCTGGCCGCCGAACCGCTGTGCTTTAACCAGCCAGGCGTGAATGATTGCGTGGCCGCTGAGTTCAGCGACTATTGGAAAGGAAACGGCGGACTATCGGTCCTCGGCTACCCGATCGGACCGGCCAAGCAGGAGCAAACCCCGGAGGGCACCTTCCTGGTGCAATATTTCGAGCGCCAGCGACTGGAGCTGCACCCTGAGATCCAGGGTCCGTTCCGGGTCCTGCTGGGGCGGATCAACGACGAGGTGCTGCGGCGCGAAGGCCGCGACTGGAAAACCTTCCCCGTGGCGCCGGCCGGCCGCGGCTGCGCGACCTTCAAAGAGACCGGCCACAGCGTCTGCGGCCTGTTCCTCAAAACCTGGCAGAGCCAGGGCCTGGACCTGGGCGAGCGCGGCGTGACCTTCGGCGAGTCGCTGGCGCTGTGGGGCCTGCCCCTCTCCTCGCCGGCCGAGGAGATCAATCTCGACGGCGACAAAGTGCTGACCCAGCACTTCGAGCGCGCCCGCATGGAGATCCACCGCAACGACAAGGGCGTGGAGATCGTCCTCTTCACCCGCATCGGCGTCGCCCTGCTGCCGCTGGACCTGAAGCTGCTGGCGGTCAACGACTTCCACGGCCAGATCTCGACCGGGCGCCGGGTCAGCAACAAAGACGCCGGCGGCGCCGCCTACCTCGCGGCCTATCTCAACCAGCGCCGCGCCCAGGCCCCCTACTCGCTGACGGTTCACGCCGGCGATATGATCGGCGCCAGCCCGCCCAGCTCGGCCCTGCTCCAGGACCAGCCGGCGATGGATATGCTCAACCGCATGGGCTTCAACGTCGGCACGCTGGGCAACCATGAGTTCGACGAAGGCCCCGAGGAGCTGAACCGCCTGCTCAAGGGCGGCTGCCACCCGGTCGCCGGCTGCTGGGACGGCGTGAAATTCCCCTACATCAGCGCCAATGTGATCGACACCCGCACCAACCAGCCGCTGCTGCCGTCCAGCACGATCATCAATGTCGCCGGCGCGCGGATCGGCTTCATCGGCGCCGTGCTCCAGGGCGCGCCCGAGATCATCGTCCCCAGCGCCACCGCCAATCTCAAGTTCCTGGATGAGATCACCACGATCAATGCCGCCGCCGCCGACCTCAAGGCCAAGGGCGTGCGCTCGATCGTCGTGCTGATCCATCAGGGCGGCACCCAGGACACCAGCGGCAAGCTGAGCGGCCCGATCGTCGCCATCGCCGAGGGTTTGGACGATGAGATCGATGTGATTGTCAGCGGCCACACCCACACCACGATCAACGCCACTGTCGACGGCAAGCTGATCACCCAGGCTGCCTCCTACAGCACCGCCTTCGCCGACATCAACCTGACGATCGACCGCGCCAGCCGCGACATCGTGGCCAAGAAAGCCGAGATCGTCACCACCTTCCACGAAGGCATGACGCCGGATCCCGAGATCGCCAAGCTGGTCAAGGAGTACGAGGACAAGGTCGCGCCGCAGGTCAACCGGGTCGTCGGCCGCACCGACGCGACCATCACCGCCGAGCAGAACGCCGCCGGCGAGTCGGCGCTCGGCAACCTGATCGCCGACGCCCAGCGCGCCGAGATGGCGACCCAGTTCGCCTTCATGAACCCCGGCGGCATCCGCGCGCCGATCGAGGCCGGCGAGGTCACCTGGGGCGACCTCTACGCCGTGCAGCCGTTCGGCAACGATCTGGTCAAGCTGACCCTGACCGGCGAGCAGGTCTACACGCTGCTCAACCAGCAGTGGCAGCCCCAGTCGGACGGCAGCGTGCGGACGCGCTTCCTGCAAATCTCGGGCCTGAGCTACAGCTGGAACGACGCCAACCCCGTCGGCCAGAAGGTCACCGAGGTGCGCGGGCCGGACGGCGCGCCGCTTGACAAGGCCGCGAGCTTCACCGCGACGGTCAATATTTTCCTGGCCGACGGCGGCGACGGCTTCACGATCCTCAAGAGCGGCACCAACCGCGAGGTCGGCCCGGTCGACCTCGACGCGCTGATCCACTACGTCGAAAAACTGCCGCAGCCCTTCTCGGCCCGGCTTGAGAACCGCATCGCCAAGCAATAGCCGGTCGCATCGGAACAAACAAGCAGCCCGCCGCAGGATTCTGCGGCGGGCTGCTCTTGGCTCCGGCGCCCTGGCTAGGCCGCCACGCTGGCGCGGCTGGCGTCCTCCAGCACGGCCTGGAGCGAGGCGTAGGTTTTGATCCCGGCCATGTTGACGCCGAGGCCGACCAGCGTCTGGGCCAGCGCGGCGCCCAGCCCCGTCAGCACCGCCTCGGCGCCCAGCAGCTGGACCGACCTGGTCAGCGCCAGCAGCCGCTGGGCGATCGCCGTATCGATCAGCGTGACGGCGGTCAAGTCGATAATCACCGTCGCGGCGCGCTGGGCGTAGACGGCCTTGAGCACCGCCGCCTCGATCGTCTCCGAGCGGCGGGTGTCGAGGGCGCCGATCAGCGGCACCACCAGCACGCCGCGCAGCACCGTGATCACCGGCACCTCCAGCTCCTGCACCAGCGCCAGCAACCGCTCCTGCGAGGCGTTCTGCTCGGCCAGGAGGGCTGACTGGCGCTGGGCCTCGCGCTCGCCGGCCTCGGCCAGCCGCCTGGCCTCGTCGGCTTGGGCGGCGGCGGCCTCGGCGGCGCGGCGGGCGTTGTCAAGCACCTCTCGCCCCAGGATCATGCCGGCGACGGCCACGCCGAACAGCAAGACGCTGATCGGGTCGGCGTAGGGGCCGGTGCCGCCGGAGCGGATCAGGGTGGCGATAATCACCGTCGCCGTGCTGATCGCCACCCAGCGGCTGCTGGTCATCACCAGGGCGAACACCGGCGGCAGGATCACGGTCGGCGACAGCACCTGCGTCGGCAGGGTGACCGCGATCAGCCCCGTCATCAGCAGCAGCGTGATCAGCCCCGCCGGCTCCCAGCCGCGCCAGACCGCCCAGAACAAGCCGGACATCCCGGCGATCCCCACCAGCACGGGCCAGATGTCGTAGCGCTCGAAGCCCAGCCCGATATAGAAGACCAAAATAACCATCGCGGCGATCATGCCGCCCATCAAAAGCAGGGTCGCGCGGCGTTGAGTAATCACGTGATGCTCCTATCAGCCCGGCAGCGCCGGAGCGCGCTCGAAGGCTTCGTGGGTCGGGCGGACCGCCGCGTGGTCGCCCATGGCGGCGTTGATCTCGGCGATTGTCGCCGCCGCCGGCCGCTGATCATCGCGCGTGCCGTGGGCGTCGGCCAGCAGCGTGACTTGGTAGCCCAGCTCGCCGGCGCGGCGGCAGGTGGCGGCGACGCACAGCTCGGAGCGCATCCCGGCCAGCAGCAGGCGCCGGACGCCGCGCGCCAGCAGCAGCTCGTGGAGGTTGGTCTGGGCGAAGGCGTCGAGCTCGGTTTTCTGGACCAGCAGGTCTTCGGAGAGCGGGGCCAGCGGCGGGTAGATGCGCCAGCCGGGGCTGCCCGGCTCGTCGGCGGCGCCGGGCGGGCCGCAGTGCTGCACGTAGACCACCAGCATGCCGGCGTAGCGCGCCATGCGCAGGGCCTCCTGGATGGTTTCCACCAGCGCGCCCGCGTTGTGGATCGATTGCGGCGGGACAAACATGTTCACCTGGGCGTCAAGAATGATGAGTGCGGTGTTCGCGGACATACACGCTCCTCTGAGTGGCAAAGCGGCATTGCGAGCGGGAGGCGGCGGTCGGGGCCGTGGGCCTGACACTTCTATTATTGGGGAGCTTGGCGGGGATGTCAAACACAATATGCGTATGTTATGATGCGTTCGTCCCCGCCCGAGCGCCAGCGCCGCGCCCACGCCTGTTCGCCGCCTGAGGAGGTTCCCTATGCAGCCGTCCTTGCCCGCAACCCCGCCGGCCGGCGCCGATCCCGCCCTCGTCAGCGCCCTCGCCGCCTATATTCCGGAAACGCTGGCCGATGAGCTGGCGGGTCTCGCCGAGGCCGGCGGCGCGCTGCCTGTGGCCCAGGCGCGGCGGCTCGAATGCGTGACCATGATGGTCGACATCACCGGCTTCACGCCGCTGTGCGAAGCCCTGGCCCGCACCGGCCGCGAGGGCGCCGAGCGGGTCACCGAGCTGATCAACTCGTTTTTCAGCCAGGCGCTGCGGCCGGTCCGCGAGCTGGGCGGCGTCGTCACCAAGTTTGGCGGCGATGCGTTCCAGGCCTTTTTCGAGCGCGGCCCCGGCGAGCCCTGGGCGGAGCCGGCGCTGCGGGCGCTGCGCAGCGCCTGGGTCTTGCAGTCGGTGGTCAACGAGTACGCCCCGGTGGCGGTGGCCGGCCCGGACGGCGCGCAGGAGTTCCGGCTGGCGGCCAAGGTCGGCCTGAGCGCCGGGACGCTGGCGCTGTTCACGGTCGGCGACCCGGCGCTGCACTGCGACGTGCAGGTCGCCGGCCCGGCGGCCAACCAGGCGGCGGACGCCGAGCACGAGGCCGCCAAGGGCGATGTCATGGTCCATCGCGCGCTGCTGGAGCGCTGCGGCGAGCTGGCCGGCGCGACCTTCGGCGAGCGGCGCGGCCCCTGCGTGC
>DASWWB010001082.1:0-6309 GCA_036406115.1 Herpetosiphonaceae bacterium | reverse complement strand
GCCGCGCGATCGGCCGCCGCACCGCCAAGCGCGTCGGCGCGCAGCCCGCTCCCGGGCGGCAGCGCCTGGCGATGATCCCGGCGGCGCTGGCGGCGCTGCTGTTCGTGGGCGCGTTCATCACCGCCAATCTGCGGCCGGGGCTCCAGACACCCCCCCCCGACCTGACCGCCGAGCCGGCGGCCGGGCAGTCCGGCGACTGGCTCTACATGGTCTGCTCGCCCGCCGATATCCGCGACAGCATGCCCGTCAGCTCCTTGCTCGCCGCGCCACTGGCCGGAGGCGGCCCCAACTATCTGCTCGGCGAACGCAGCGACGCCATCCTCTCGCCGGACGGCGCGGTGCTCTACGGCCTCAGCTCAAGCGGGCCCGGCGCCTACGATGCCGCCGCCGGCGAGCTGCTTGCGCTCGGCGCCTACGAGGCCGCCACCGGCAAGCTGCTGTGGGAGGTCAACCTCCGCGATGTGCTGGAGTCCACCCTGGACGGACCGCCGCGGCTGGCGGTCTCGCCCGACGGCAGGACGCTGGCAGTCGCCAGCATGCAGTCCGATCTCAAGGGCTCCGGCGGGCCCCGCTACTGGATCCAGACCATCGACACCGTCACCCGCCAGCGCTCCACCACCGCGCCCGGGCGTGTCTCGCTCGATCCCGTTCCCGGCGGGGTGATGATCAATCCCATCAGTCCCAATACCGGCCAGTCGGCAATGCCGCCGGCCCTCACCTTCACGCCGGCCACGCCGGGGGTGACGATCGAGTTCAGCTCGACCCTGACCGACCAGACGTCCACCTACGCCTACGGCCAGCCCCGCGAGAGCGCGCAGGCCTATCAGCCGCTGGGCGTGGGCGCGCTGTTCTTCTCCGCCGACAGCCGCTATCTCTACAGCGTGGCGCCGGACGCCATCTACGTCTATGATCTGAAGCAGGGCGATCCGGTGCGCACGCTCGGCGGACCGGGCCTCGACGGCGCCGCCGCCCTCGCGCCCGACGGCCGCACGCTCTACGCCACCTCGGTCAATCTGACGGAATCCAACAAAATGCTGACGCTCAATGTCGTCGATCTGCAAACCGGCGCCTGGCGCGCGCTGCCGCTCGGCGTCCTGGACGACGGCTACAATCCCGGCAGGCTGCTGGCGCTCAGCGCCGACGGCCGGCGGCTGGTGCTCGGCGTCCGCGTCCGCGAGAGCGCCGACCAGCCCTGGACGACAATGCTCAAGGTGCTGGATGTGGACCAGGACCTCGCCGAGGTCTGGCGGATTCGGACCGGCGTGCTGCTGCGCCCGGGCGCGCTGGCCATCGACAGCGCCGGAACCACAGCCTACGCGGTGGTCATCGGCGCGATGAATGGCGGCACCAACGATCTGCTGGCGAGCTACGATCTCCTCACCGGCGAGATTCTGCCGCCGCGCGAATACGATCGAACCAACATCACCCGCCTGCTGATCGCGCCCGCGCCGGCGGGAGCGCCCTCTGCCCCGACGCCAACCGCCGCCCCGGCGCCAACTGCCGCGCCGCCGGCGGAGCAGCCGACCCAAGGCGCGCTGCCGCCGCTCGCCCGGGTCTCCGGCACGGCCTTCCTCCTGCACCGGGCGGTCGGCGCCCCCGCCGCCAGCTCGCGGCTCACGGCCTTCGACGTGTCGATCGCCGTCCCGCGCTTCTCGGTGGCCGGAGGCATTGATGCGATCCTCTCGGCCGATGGGCGCTGGGTCCACATCGTCGGCGAGCGCGAGATCCGATCGATCAGCGCGGCGACCGGCGAGGAGCGCTGGAGCGCGCCGATCAGCAATGTCATCCAGTACAAGGACACCGGCCCGCCGGCCATGGCGCTCGCCCCCGACGGCCGGACGATCTATGTGATGAGCTTTGACGTGACCAAAACGTACTGGATCCAAATCGTCGACGCCGAAACCGGCGCGATCCGCCCCGAGACGATCCCGCTCGGCGTGCTGGACGGAGCGCCGCACATGGGCGTCGCCGGCGACGGCGAAACGCTGTACGCATGGACCGGCGGGGAGCTGCGCTTCATCGATCTGAAAACCCGCCAGGCCGACGGCGAGCTGAGCTTTGATTTCGGCTCGGACATTCTGCCGGCGCGCGACGGCACGCGGCTGTATGTGATCGGCCACCGCTTCCCGGCGTTGGAAATCAGCGAGCTTGACCTCGCCAGCCGCGAGATTGTCAGGACTCTGCATGTGCCGGCGGTCAACGGGCGCTCGACGGTCTACGGCCAGATCGCGGCGGAGGGCGACGGCCGGCTGGTCCTGGGCATCCTCAACACCGAAACCCAGCGCCAGCAGCTGATCTCGATCGATCCGGACCATCCCGAGCTGGCGGCGCTGACGGAGCCGACCGGCTCCGGCATCGAGCTGCGCCGCCACCTCCAGGCCGTCGCCGCCGACGGGCGCTCGCTGTATCTCGCCGACCGCAACCGCAATAACCCGAACCAGGACATCGACTCGCTTGTCCGTTATGATATGCTGAACGGAGCGGGCCCTTTCGAGCGCTGGCCGTTCCCCCACGATCAGCTAATGCGGGTGTTGATCGCGCCGGCCGAGCCCGCCACCGAACAAGAACCGGCCCCGGCGCCGCCGCCCACCGCGCTGCCCACCATCCCAGCCACGGCGACGCCCCGGCCTTAGCCGCGGGTTGCCCATGGACGATCGGCGCAGCAGCAAGGTCCGTCTTTCCCGTCCGTCCGCCGGCTCGCGCTGGCAGCACCGCCTGGCGCTGCTCTGCGTGCTGCTGGCGGGCGGCCTGTTCGGCACCATCCTCATCTCCGCCAAGTTCGACGAGCCGCCGGCGACGCCCACGCCGCTCCCCAGCCCTAGGCCGAGCCCCAACCCGACGCCGGTCGGGCCCGCGCCGGCGCCGATCGAGGCCGGCGATCGGCTCTACGCCGCCAGCGTCGTCTATGACAGCGCCGGCGCCCCGATCGGCGGCATGGTCGCGGCGCTGGATCCCGCCAGCGGCCGCGAGCTGTTCGTGATCGACGCCGGCCGGGACGGCGCGTCATGGATCGATATCGCGCTCGCCCCCGACGGCGCGACGCTGTTCGTGGCGTCCGGCCTCCAGATCGGCGCCTACCGGACGGCGGACGGCAGTTTGATCTGGAATGAGGCGCTGGGGCGCGTGTTCACGAACCCGACTGTCATACTCGATCCGCAGACCGGCCAGCCGACCCGCGGCCCCGGGCTGGGCAGCCAACTGGCGATCGCAGGGCTCGGGCCGCCGGCGCTGGCGGTCAGCGCCGACAGCCGCACGCTCTACGTCGTCAGCGCCACCAAGCCGGCAGCGCCGGTGCGGATTCCCGCCAACCTGGATCGCTTCGAGTCGATGACGCCGACCAGCGCGGTGCAAGTGTACGACGCCGCCACCGGCCAAAACAGCGCCGTCCGGGTCAATCTGCCGCTCCGCGACGGCCGCGGCAGCCTCGTCAGCGGCCGGGCCGGGACGCTCCACTACGCCGCGCCCGATGGCGTGCTCTGGCTGATCGACCTCGACGACGACGAGGCCACCGCCAAGGCCGCCGACGCCAGCCGCCCGGCGACGGCGATCAGCCTGGCCGGCGGCCCGCCGGCCTTCGCCACGCTCTACGCCCTCGACGACACCGGCGACGTGTCGGTCTTCGACCCGGCGACCGGCTCGCGCCAGACCGGACTGGGCGTCGGCAACGACAAGTATTTCAGCAACGGATGGATGCAGGCGCGGCCCGACGGCCGGCTGGTCATCCATCAGCTGCGGCCCGACCCGAGCAACGGCGCGCCGACCACCGAGCTGATCAAGCTCGACCCGGGCACCGCCCGCCAGGAGGGCCGCTACCCGACCTCGCGCCTGCTGGCCGGCGGCCTGGGCGCGCTCAGCGGCGACGGCGAGACCGCCTACCTTGTCGATGATCCCACGGCGGGCGGCGAGGCGCTGATCATTCCCTACGCGCTCAAGGGCGACATCAGCCCGCCGCAGCCGATCACCCGCCGCGGCGACATCCGCCGCCTGCTGCTCGGGCCGGCTGTCGCCGCCGGGGCCGCCGCGCCGCCCATCGACCAGCCGGACGCCGGCCAGCCCGTGGCCTGGCTGGGCGTCGGCACCGGCGACGGCGCCAACATCGTGGCGGTCGACGACGCCGGCGGCGAAATCCTCGTCGGGCGCAATGTCCAGGCCGCGCTGCCCCGCGCCGCCGGCCCGCCGCTGCTGGTCACCGCCAGCTCCGGCAGCCACGTCGCGCTGTTCGACCCCGCGACCTCCCGCGCCCTGACTGTGACCCTGGCCGAGCCCTCGGCGCTGCGGCCCTGGAATTTCCAGCTCTCGCCCGACGGCGGCCTCCTGGCGATCAAGACCAGCGACCCCGCCGACGGCCAGGCCGCGACGGAGCGCATCATCATCGCCGACCTCGCCACCGGCACCAGCCGCAGCCTGCTCAGCGCCGCCGAGGAGCCGATGGTCAACGCCTCGATCCTCAGCGCCTGGGCCGGCGACAGCCTGTACCTCACCACCTACGCCAGCAACCGCACGGTGATCTGGAGCGTCGATCCTGCCGGCGCGGCCCCGGCGGCGCGCCAGGTCTTCGTCTCGGATCAGCCGATCGCCGTCGCCGACTTCAATCCGGGCCGCGGGCTGCTGGCCTACCGCCTGGAGGAGCCGGGCGAGCTGCGGCTGCGCGATCTGCGCGACGGCGGCGAGCTGGTCCTGTCCGGCAGCCGGCGCTCGCGGCCGGTCGAGGCGGCGATCTCGCCCGACGGCGCCTACGTCGCCTTCACCCGCGCCGAGGGCCGCGTCCAGCGCCTGATGCTGTATGATGTGGCCGCCGGCGCCGAGCAGATATTGTCAGAGGAGCTGCTGCCGATCGTCCCGCCGATCTGGTCCGGCGACAGCCAGTATCTGCTGCAAAGCGCGATGCGGCCGTCGCTGCCCCGCGACCCGCACCTGCTGGTTTTCAGGGCCGGCCGGCAGATCGATCGGATCGCGCTGGACGAGGCGATCGTGGCGGCGGGCGTCGGCGCGGCGGGGCAGATTGTCTGCCTGACCCACGACAACGAGTACGCCACGCTGAACATCCGCCGCGCCGGCGTCACCGAGCGCGTGCCGCGGACGTTCCCGCTCGGCGTGTCCCGTCCCCGGCTGGTCCACATTCCCTGAGCGAGAGGAGCGCTATGAGCTACGGACACACCCCGCGCCGCACCACGGCACGCGCCACCGCCAGCGGCGAGGGGCGCTGGCAGCGGCGCGGCATGCTGCTGATCGGCCTGCTGGCGCTTGGCATGCTGGCGGCGCTCGTGGCCGGCGCCAACGCCGTGGTGCCAATCAAACTGCTGCCGCTGGCCGTGGAGCCGCCGCGGCTTGACGATCGCGTCTACGTGATCACTGAGTCGGTCGACCGCGACTGGAATGTCACGTCGCTGCTGACGGCCCTCGACAGCGGCGGCGGCCCGCCCGCCTACGCCATCGCCGACGCTGACGACGCGCAGATCAGCCCCGACGGCGCACTCCTGTTCGTCCTCCACGGACGGGAGCTGCGCGGCCACGACGCCACCACCGGCGCCCTGCGCTGGGAGCGCGGGTTCGATGAGCTGTTCGGCGGCTTCGAGGCCGAGGCCGTCCAGGCACTCGTGCCCAGCGCCGACGGCCGCAGCCTGTTCGCGGTCGCCATCAGCGACGGCGCCGCCCGGCGGCTGATCGAAGTCGATCCCGCTAGCGGCCAGGTCGCCGGCCAGCCGGTCCAGCTGACCTCCGGCTGGCAGACCAGCCACTGGCTGGCGGCGCCGGGCGGCGACCGGCTCTACGAAGTGGTGGAGAGCGGCCAAATCCAGGTGATTGACCTGGCGCAGCGCCAGATCGCGGCGCGGATCAATCTGACCCATGCCGCGCTGGGGGCGGCGATCAGCACCGACGGCGCCGCGATGTACGTCCTGACCAGCGGCTTCGCGGTCGCCCAGATCGATCTGCGGACCAACGCCGTGGGCGACTCGCGCAGCCTGGGCATCCAGCCCGAGCGGCTGCGGCTGGGCGGGCTCTGGCTGCTGCCCGGCCCGCCGGCCCGGCTCCTGGTCGGCACCTACAATTTGTCGCGCCCGCCGTTCGCCGAGCTGCGCGAGTACGATCTGGCCGACTGGCGCGAGCTGCGCCGCGTGCCGAGCGACAAGCCGCTCGACTGGAGCCTGATGGCGCTGGGCAGCGCCGGCCGGCAGCTGTTCGCCGCCACCGACGGCGGCCTGCGCGACGACAACACCATCCGGGCCTTTGATCTGGAAACCGGCGAGGCGCGGCTGCTGCTGGACGCGCCCATGCCGCCGGTGCGCCGCGTCCTGGCCGGCCCGCCGT
>DASWWB010001081.1:0-2240 GCA_036406115.1 Herpetosiphonaceae bacterium | reverse complement strand
CCCGGCCGCCTTCCTGGTCAACCGCGACGTCGGCCGCAACCAGATTGTCCTGCTGCAAATCAGGGCCGACGGCACCCCCTACGGCCCGCCGCTCACCCTGCGCTGGGACGGCGCCGAGGGCGGCTTCCGCGTCGCCGATCCCGACGCCTAGCGGGCGCGTTGCGCCGCAGCAGGACGATTCCCCCATCTCCCCGAGCGGATCCTGCGCTAGCAGTGCGTGCCGTAGACCGTGACGGCGACCCAGCAGCCGGCGAGCAGGCAGAGCCAAAAGGCCGCCCGCGCGCCGGCTGCTTGGTCGGTGTCGCGCCGCAGGTGGCCCAGGTGCTGCCAGGCGAGGCTGAGCAGGGCGAGGCCCAGGATTAGCTGCACGGCGGACGGGACGGGTTCGCAGCGGGGCGGCGGCCGGCTCAGGAGGCCGGCGGCTCCGCCGAGGAGGCAGCCGGCCCCCAGCAGCCCGCCGAGCCCAATCTGGCAGGCCATGAGCAGCCGGCGGCCAAGCGACCGTCCCCGCGCTGGCGGAATGGTGTACATAGGCTTTCCTCGCTGCGTTTTCGGCGCGAAGCAGCGCCATCGTCCCCGCTAATCGCCGCTCGCCCCATGAAGATGATCTGAACCGGCGCCCCGCCCTCGTAGGCGACCAGATAATCCCCGTCGATGCTATCCCAGAAGCGCAGATCGGCGGCGTTGGCCGCCGTCTCGACCTGCTCCGGGGTCGGCTCCTCCGTGCCGAAGACGCGGCGCAGCGCCTCGGCCGACCATGGCTGGAGGGAGGTGTCGCCGGGCCAGTCGAGGATCGAGTGCGTGCCGTCCAGGCCCGCATAGTCCAAAAGCGCGTCAATCGTGGCGGGGAACGGATCGGGCCGCGCCACGTGGTCATAGAAATCCCACGGCTTGAAATAGTCCTCGGTGACAAACGCCTCGTGGCGCGCGGCGCGGTAGGCCGCCTGAATATCCGGCTGATAGGCCGTCGCGCAGGTCCAAGCTGATGCGCCCATTGGTCTGATCCTCCCACAGTCTGTCGAATTAAGCAGAGTATATGACAGCCGCCAAGCCTATCGTATGATAGATGTGATGCAAGTATCTTGTATGCAAGTATCTTGCATGATATGCTATCGCAGGCGCCGGCAATTGATTGATGATCGCCGGCCCCGGCGCGCCGAGGCGCGGTTTGAGCAGCCAGGGGGATTCATGGATGGAGCAGATTGAAACGTGCGTCAGTTTTTTGTTCGGCAAAGCCTATCAGCACATCATGGCCGCGACCAAGGAGCGCCTGGCGCCCTACGGCGTGACGCCGGTGCAGTTCGCGCTCCTGCATGTGCTGTGGGGCCAGGATGGGCAAAGCAGCGCCGCCCTGGGCGCGCGGCTCCAGCTCGACAGCGCGACCATGACCGGCGTTCTCGACCGGCTCGCCCATGCGGGGGCGCTTGAGCGGCGCCCCGACGCCGCCGACCGGCGGATCAACCGCATTTTCCTGACGGCGCAGGGCCGCGCGCTCCAGGCGCCGCTCAACGCCGTCATGGATGGACTCAATGCCGATCTTTTCGGCCAATTCGCCGCCGCCGACGCCGAGCGGCTGCGCGCGATGGTCGCGCAGCTCGGCCGCGTGGCAGCCCCGCCGGCAGCGACCGGGCCGGATGCGCCCGCGCCAACGCCTGACACGGACTAGCGAACAGGAGAACAGCGATGCAGACACAATCGACGGGCAGATGGTTCTATGGCTGGGTGATCGTCGGCGTGACCGTGGCGGCCCTGCTGGTCTCGGCCGGCATCCGGGCGGCGCCTGGGGTGTTGATCGTGCCGCTGAACGAGGATACGGGCTGGAGTCGCAGCGTCATCGCGACCGCCGTGTCGGTGGGGCTGCTGATGTTCGGCTTCGCCGGGCCGCTGGCCGGCTGGCTGATCGACCGGCTGGGGCCGCGCGCGGTGATGATCGCGGGGCTGGCGCTGGTCAGCGGCGCCATGGTGGCGAGCGCGCTGATGCGGGCGCCCTGGCAGATGATGGTGTTCTGGGGCGGCGCCAGCGGGCTGGGCACCGGGCTGGTCGGCGCGGTCATGGGCGCGGCGGTGGCGAATCGCTGGTTCCACGCGCGGCGCGGCCTGGTGCTCGGGATCTTCGGCGCCGCCACCTCGGCCGGCCAGCTCGTATTTTTGCCGGCGATCGTGGCGCTGACCGGGACGATCGGCTGGCGCGGCGTGTCCTATCTCCTGGCCGGGCTGGCGGCGGGCATGGTGCCGCTGGT
>DASWWB010001080.1:0-5259 GCA_036406115.1 Herpetosiphonaceae bacterium | reverse complement strand
AGCCCTCGGTCGCCGAGCGCATGTCAAGGTCGTAGATCTGGTCGGTGATGCCGAGGGCCTGCGGCGCCCAGGCGCTGCCGTTCCAGCGCAGCAACGTCCCGTTCGCGCCCGCCGCCCAGCCGTCGCTCGCCGAGACCATCGACACCGCCCGCAGCGTTTGGGTGGTCGGGCTGGCTTGCGGGCGCCAGCGCCGCCCGTCCCAGCGCAGAATGGTGCCGCCCTCGCCGACCGCCCAGCCCTCGGCGGCTGACAGCATGTCCACTGCGTACAGCGTGATCGGGCAGGGCTCCGGGTCCCAGCAGCCAGCTGCGGGCCGGGCGGCGCCCGTCGCCGCCGCCTGGCCGCCGATCATGCCGCCGATCAGGGCCGCCAGCAGTCCCGCCGCCGCGAATCGCCGCATCATCGCCAGCTCCTTTCAGATGGGCGCGGGCCTCCGCGCCAGTCGCTGATTTCGTCTGGAGCTTGGATACGGCTGCCGGCGATTTGGTTCATTGGCGGCGGCCGGGGCTGTACACTGGCGAAGGGACCGTGCTATCATATCCGCAGGTCCGGCGCTTGGCGGAGGTGGGGTCATGACCAATCTACCCACGGGACTGGTCACGTTTCTGTTCACGGATATCGAGGGCAGCACCACGCTGTGGGAGCAGTTCCCCCAGGGGATGCCGATCGCGCTGGCCAGCCACGATGTGATTCTCCACTATGCCATCCGCAGCCATCGCGGCGTCGTCTTCAAGACCGGCGGCGACGCTTTTTGCGCCGCCTTCGCCGATCCGTTCGACGCGATCGCTGCCGCCGTGACCGCCCAGCGCACGCTCCAGCAGGCGGCCTGGGAGGACACCGGCCAGCTCAAGGTCCGCATGGCCCTGCACAGCGGCGCCGCCCAGGAGCGCGACGGCGATTATTTCGGCCCGCCGCTCAACCTGATCGCCCGCATCCTCGGCGCCGGCCACGGCGGCCAGATCCTGCTCTCGGCCGCCGTCCAGCGCCTGCTCGGCGACGAGCTGCCGGCGGGACTGGCCCTGCGCGACCTCGGCGAGCGGCGCCTGCCCAAGGTCAGCCACCCCGAGCGCCTGTTTCAGCTGATTGTCCCCGGGCTGCCCAACTCGTTTCCGCCGCTCCGCACGCTGGAAAGCCGCTCCTCCAATCTGCCCGTGGCCTCCACGCCGTTTATCGGCCGGGACCAGGAGCTGGCGGCGCTGCGCGAGCTGCTGGGGCGCGACGACGTGCGCCTGCTGACGCTGACCGGCCCCGGCGGCACCGGCAAGACCCGCCTCTCGCTCCAAGCCGCCGCCGAGCTGATCTACGAGTTCGCCGACGGCGTTTTTTTCGTGCCGCTGGGGGCGGTCAGCGATCCGGCGCTGGTGCTGCCGGCCATCGCCCAGGCCCTGTCGATCAAGGAGCTGCCGGGCCAGCAGGCCGCCGATCAGCTCAAGGCCGAGCTTGGCGGCCGCCATGCGCTGCTGATTCTCGACAATTTCGAGCAACTGCTGCCCGCCGCCGCCCAGATCGCCGAGCTGATGGCCGCCGCGCCCCGGCTCAAGGTGCTGATCTCCAGCCGCGAGGTGCTGCGGGTCTACGGCGAGCGGGCGTTCGCCGTGCCGCCGCTCTCGCTGCCCGAGCCCGACACGCCGCTGGAGGAGCTGGGGCGCTTCGAGGCGGTCCGGCTGTTCGTCGAGCGGGCGCAGGCCGCCCAGCCCAGCTTCGCCCTCAGCCCCGAGAACGCCAGGGCGATCATCGACATCTGCCAGCGCATCGACGGGCTGCCGCTGGCGATCGAGCTGGCCGCCGCCCGGGTCAAGCTGCTGCCGCCCCAGGCCCTGGCCGAGCGCCTGTCGCAGCGGCTCAAGGTGCTGACCGGCGGCGCGCGCGATCTGCCGCCCCGCCAGCAAACCCTGCGCGGCGCGATCGCCTGGAGCTACGACATTCTCTTTCCCAACGAGCAATGCCTGTTCGAGCGCATGGCGGTCTTCGCCGGCGGCTGCACCCTCGAGGCCGCCGAGCTGGTCTGCAACCCGGCGGGCGACGCGCAGATCGATGTGCTGGAGGGCGTCTCGTCGCTGATCGACAAAAGCCTGCTGCGCCAGTCCGAGGGCGTGGACGGCGAGCTGCGCTTCTCGATGCTGGAGACCATCCGCGAGTTCGCCGTGGAGCAATTGGCCCAGCGCGCCGACGCCGAGGCCGTCCACGCCGCCCACGCCCGCTACTACTGCGAGCTGGTCGAGCGAATCGAGCCCGAGCTGCGCGGCCCCGAGCAGGCCCGCTGGCTGCGGCTGCTGGAGGAGGAGCACGACAATGTGCGCGGCGCCCTGCGCTGGGCGCTCGACGCCGGCGACGGCGACGCCGCCATCCGCCTCGGCATCGGCATGTGGAAATTTTGGTGGCTGCACAGCTACCTGACCGAGGGCGCGCAATGGCTGGACGCCGCCCTCGCCCTCGGCGCGACGGTCGCCCCCTCGCTGCTGGCCCGGGCGCTCCACAGCGCCGGCCAGGCCGCCCGCGACCAAGGCGACAGCAACCGCGCCGCCACGCTCCACCTCGACAGCCTGCGCCTGTTCCAGCAGCTGGGCGACCAGCTCGGCCAGGCCCGGGTGCTGACCAGCCTGGGCTGGATCGTGCTGCTGCTGGGCGACGTGCGCCAGGCGATCGCCTACATCGACCAGGGCCTGGCGCTCCATCGCGCCCACGGCGACACGCGCGGCGTGGCCTTCGCCCTGTTCAATCTGGGCGAGGTCCAGCGCGAGACCGGCAGGCTGCTCGCCGCCCGCCCGCTGCTGGAGGAGAGCCTGGGCCTGTTCCGCCAGCTGCGCGATCAGTGGGGCGTGGCGGCGGCGCTCCAGGCGCTCGGGCTGGTCCTGCGCGGCCTCGGGGCGTCCGCCGAGGCCAGCCGCTGCTTCGAGGAAAGCTTCGATCTGCACCGCGAGGTCGGCAACCGCTCCGGCATGGCCTGGGCGCTGCTCTCGCAGGGCTGGATCGCCCAGGACCGCGCCTCCTACAGCCAGGCGCGGGCGATGATCAACGAGAGCCTGGCGCTGTTCGAGCGCATCCAGGAGCAGGCCGGCGTCGCCTGGGCCGTGCTGTCGCAGGGCCGGCTGGCCCACAAGGAGCGCGATCTGGCCCGCGCCCAGCTGCTGCTGCCGGAGGCCCAGGCGCGCTTCCAGGCCATCGCCTACCCGCCCGGCGTCGCATGGTCGCTGATGTTCCAGGGCTTGCTGGCCCAGGCGCTCCAGCAGGGCGAGCGGGCCCGGCAGCTGCTGGAGGGAAGCCATGTCCTGGCCCAGGCGCGCGGGCTGCGCGAGCCCAACGCCTGGGCGCAGGGCTACCTGGCGATGGTCGTGCTGGAGCAGGGCTCGCTCTCCTACGCCCGCCGCCTGTTCATCGCCGTCGCCGAGCAGTATCCCGAGCTGAAGGGCGTGAACGCGCTCTGCATCGAGGGCATGGCGATGCTGGCCCACCAGACCGGCCAGTTCGAGCGCTCGGCCCTGCTGGTCGGCGCCGCCGCCGCCCTGCGCGACGAGCTGAAGCGCCCGCTCTCGCCCCAGCTGCGCCGGCCCTACGAGCAGGTCGTCGCCACCGCCCAGGCCGGCGATCACGCGGCCTGGCAGGCGGCCTGGGACGCCGGCCGCGCCCTCCCCTACGCCGAGATGCTGGAGCTGGTCAAGGCCGGGTAAGGTGATGGGCTGGCGCGTGGCTCCGCAAAGCCGCGCGCTAGCCCATCACCCAATCGCCGCGCCGAAACCCGGCGCCAGGCGAGGCTGCGCGCCGGCCAGCCTCAGCGGCAGACCTCCGGCCGCAGCCGGCCGTCGTCGTCAACCCGCAGCGTCACGCCCTCCCACTCCTCGTCGCCGCTCGCCGCCGGCAGCTTGAGCGGCGCAAGCTGGTCGGCGCTTGCGCCCCAGATTGTCAGCACGGGCTTGTCGCCCCAGAAGGAATCAGTGACGAGCCAGATGCGGTCCAGCGGCGCATTGACGCCCTCCGGCGCCAGCACGTCGTAGATCGCGCCCTTGAACCGCGAGTCATCCGGGCCAAAGAGATCGAGGTTGGCGGCGATCAGTTTGCCGTCGAGCAGCACGAACTCGGTGTCGCGCTGCCACCCGCCGAAGTCTTGATTGTAGCTCCAGCCGCGCAGCGGCGCGGCGGCGCTCGGGACGGTTCCGCCGGGAACCGCGCCGCAGGCCAGGATTTCGATCTGCTGGGCCTGGCCGGAGTTGCCCCACAAACCCATGCCCTCGGGCTCCGGCACCGGCTTGGCGATGTAGCGCAGATTGATGATCGCCTGCGGGTCGGCCTCCAGCACGCGGCGGGTCAGCGGCTGGGCCAGCGCGTCGGCCAGCAGCGAATCCAGGCTGGCGCGGTCCAGATCCCAGCGCGTCAGCGTTCCGTCCGTGATCGCGAACGGCGTTTCGACGCTGTAGCGCACCGGGCGGCCCTCAAGCTCCCCCTGCCCGATCAGCAGCGCGTCGCCTTGGAGCGTGCCCGAAAGCGGATCGGTGGCGTCGACGATCGCGCTGTAGCTTAGATGGAGCAGCAGATGGTCGCTGAGCAGCTCCTGGATTGCCGGATCGCCTGCCGCCGCCGCCTGCCATTGGACGGGCGGCAGGAGCAGCCGGGCGTCATAGGGCGCGGCCCAGGCGCCGGTCAGCCTGACGATCATCGGCCCCTGGCCGGCCAGCCTGACAAAGAGGGCGTAGGCGTAGTCCTGGCCGGCCGCCGCCTCCGGCACAGGGCAGCTGAAGGCATAGGCGCGGAACGAGCCGCCGGTCCGCTCCTCGTCGATGCTCCACTCGCAGATCGCGCTGCTCTCATCAGGCTTCTTCAGGTCGATCAGCTCCGGCGCGGCCTCGTTATCGTCGATGGAGATGGTCCCGGCGATGACTGGCGGCAGCGCCGTGTAGTCGATCCTGATGCCCTTGGCCGAGGTGTCGGACAGGTAGCCGCCGGCCGGGAAGCCGCTGGCTTCGAAGACGATGGCGCGCGGGTCGCGCTGCGGGCCGATGCCGGCCAGGAAGCGCTCATCGCGCGCGGGCAGCCGGGCCTCGTCGCCGAGTAGCTTGGCCAGCGGCGGCACCAGCGCGCCGTCGTACTGGGCGTAGAGCTGGCCGCCGGCGCTGATGGTCCAGGGCGCGCCGAACCCGTTGGCGGTGTTGCCGGAGAAGATCGTGATCTCCTGGCCGTCGGCGCCGGCCAGGGTGAGCGAGTAGCCGGGATAGTCGTCGGTGTGGCCGAGCGCGCTCATGCCGCTTTGCACCGGGTAGAGATTGC
>DASWWB010001079.1:0-1727 GCA_036406115.1 Herpetosiphonaceae bacterium | reverse complement strand
CCTGGGCCAGGATGGGCATCACCGCTTCGATTTCGTCAGCGTCCAGCTCTCGGATGGTCAGGGCCATGGCGCCCTCGCCGTCTCCGCCGCATCAGAGCGCGGCGCCGGGAGACTCGCGGCGCCGCGCTCTGTATTATAGCCTGTCTGCCCTAGCGGCCGGTCTGCGGCAGGAACACCCGCATGTCTGTCGGCCGGCCCTGGTTGATCCAGGCGCCCCAGGAGGAGGCGCCGGGGTCGCGGAAGCGGCGGTGGAAGCGGCCGTCCGAGCCATTGGACATCGCCAGCAGCCCGCCGTAGTCGGCGCCGTAGTGGGCCATGGTCACGCCGCGCGACGAGCCGGCCGGGTAGCCGAGATCGGTGAAGGCGCTCCAGCTGCCGGCCCAGCGCCGGTACCAGATGCCGCCGTCATTATCGGTGAAGGCGCAGTCGATCGTCGTCGCGTTCATGGTGTGGCAGCCGACCTGGCGCAGCGGGAAGCCGGTCGGGAAGCCGTCGTCAACCCAGGCGAACCAGGTCCCGCCCTCGCGGAAGCGCCGGTAGGCGTGGCCGTCGCCGCCGATCGCGTAGACCACGATCGAGCCGGTGCCGTAGGTCGTGGCGGTCAGGCCGCCCAGCGCCGAAGCGCTGGGGAACGCGCCCAGGTCAGCCCAGGCCGTCCAGGTGACGCCGTTCCACGAGCGATGCCACAGGTGGTTGCCCTCGGCGCGCACGAAGCACTCCAAGTTATTGGCTCCCGTCGTGGTGCAGGCCACCTCGTAGATGTCCAGCGCGCCCGGCCCGGCCAGGTTCTGCCAGCTGCTCCACGAGCTGCCGTTCCAGGTCTTGCGGTAGACGTTGCCGAACGAGGTCGAGAAGCCCACGACGAACACATCCAGCGAGTTGACTCCCCGCGACACCGCCGAGATGCCGCCCAAGGCGTCGGTGCCCCGGTCCGGGTAGCCGATGCTCGACCAGCCGCCCCAGGTCGGGCCGCCGTTCCACGAGATCTGCCAGACCTTGAAATCGTCGCCGACCACGAAGCAGTCGATGTGGGCTTCCGACCAGCTGGCGCAGCCCGGCGCCGCGCCGGCGGCGATCTCCGGCGCCGCCGCCGCCTGTCGCCCCGCCGGCCAGGCCAGCAGCGCCGCGATGATCAAGCAAAGCCCCCAGCGAATGAAAATGCGTGCCATTGTCGAACCTCCTGTCAAGTGCGTGCCAGGAGATCGGCGGCGGCGCGGGCTGGTGGATCTCCTTGCCTCCGAGACGGGGCTCGCCGGCGCGACCTTTCCTAGGCCGGGATGCGCGCCTCGGCGAAGGCCAGCGCCTCGCGCAGCCACTGGAGATAGGTCTCCTCCAGCCGCAGGCCGAAGCGGGCGGTCTCGACGAAAAACGGGTCGGGGTCGTAGGCGCCGGGCGCTGGCGTGGCGCCCGGCGGCGGCGGCAGGCACTGGGCCAGCGTGAACTCGTACTGGGCCAGCCGCTGCTCGTGGTCGGCGATCGCCGCCCGCAGGGTCGCCGCCAGCGCCGCCGGGTCGGCGAACGAGCCGAAGACGAAGCGCAGGAGCACTTCGTCGCGCATTTGCAGGCCGCGCGCCGGCCCGCTGGCGTGCCAGCGCCGCAGCGCCTCCTCGCCCGCCGCCGTGATCTGGTAGATTTTCTTGTCGGGCCGCGCGGTCTGCTCCTGGCGCTCCATCGTCGCCCAGCCCAGCTCGGTCATCCGCCGCAGCTCGTTGTAGATCTGGCTGTGC
>DASWWB010001078.1:0-4930 GCA_036406115.1 Herpetosiphonaceae bacterium | reverse complement strand
TGTGCGGTAGTCACGAGCTATCTGACCGAGTGCCACCCACGGGTTCGCTTTGAGCGCGATCCGGATGAGGCAACGTGGGGGCTCCGCCTTGATGATGCGCTGCTTCAGCAGATCCAGCGCCATACCGGAGTAACCGATCACGGCACGATGACGCGCTTCTATGAAGCCCACCAGCAGAAGCTCGTGCTTCCATTGACCTTTGATAGTGACCTGGCGCGACAGCGGGCACGGCTCGAATTCATCACGATCAACCATATTCTTGCCCGCACCGCCATCGCCTATTGGCAAAGCAAGCCGCATGGACGAGTACCGGCGCTGAATCTCCACTGTCCAGGACCACGTGAGGAGACGGGCCATGGCTACTTCTTCATCTATCAATTCACCGTTCACGGTGCAGAAGCACAGTCACTACTAAAGCCAATTATTCTCCTGTCCCATGGGCAAAGGGCACCACATACGACGCAAACGCTCTTCCAGCGGCTGACCGACGCGCCGATGACGGCCCACCACCCACTGCCACCGCAGGCGACTGATGAGTTTCTCGCCACTGAGCGGCAGGCGTCCACGCAGATTGCAGTCGACCGTGATGAGCTCCAAGCAACGATGCAGCGCCGAAACACGGCCCTGCGGGCGGCCCACCAAACATCGATCCGAACAACCTTTGATGCCAAAATCGCCCGGGCTCGGGATCGATTGCATCACGCCACCGATGAACGGATTGCGCGCATGAAAACCGCTGAGATTCGGAATCTTGAGGCCAAGAAGCACGCCCGGCTTGAAGAACTCGCCACCACAAACGATGTGCATGTGTCCCATAGGCTGGTTGCCGGGGGAGCCATCACCATCTACTACGACGCTGAGCACGCCATCGCATAGATGTGCTCTCACTGGTATAGAGCCGACGGAGGAGTGCAAAGGAGGAACCTGATGAAGTATGCCCTGCCCGCAATCGTCGCACCGACCAGTCGGGTCCTCATTCTGGGAACACTGCCGGGCGACCAATCGCTTGCCGCCCAATTTTATTATGTTCACCCAAGAAACCAGTTCTGGCGCATCGTAGGGACGATCCTTGGCAAGGAGTCAGGCAGCACCGTCGCCGAGCGAACGGCTTTTCTCCACCGCCACCATCTGGCGCTCTGGGACGTGCTGCATGCAGCCGAGCGGCAGGGCAGCCTGGATACGGCCATTCAGCAGGCCGTGCCCAACGATCTCCAGACCTTTCTGACGACCTATCCGGCTATCACCACCATTGGCCTCAATGGTGGCAAAGCCCAGCAGGTCTTCGAACGCCAGGTGTGGCCAACCCTTGATCACGCCCTCCAGGCCCGCATGGTCGTCCATGCGCTGCCCTCGACCAGCCCGGCCAACACGCAGCCGTTCGCCGACAAGCTCGCCGCGTGGGCCGTGCTCCTGGCCGCGGTTCAGCCCCCGCCTGCCTGAGCCAGTGGTCATGCAGGGATTGGACTAGGGAGGTGGTTATGGGCACGTTTGACTCATCCAAAACCCGAGTGACCCCGGTGTTTACGCAGCTCCTGGCGCAGGACGCAACCGGGCAGCGCTGGCTTGCCCCACTCCTCCAGCTCTTTCAGCATGGCGCGCCCGATCGGGCGCCCCTGCCAGCGCCGGGGCCGTTGACGGACTGGGCCTGGGGGCGACACGAGCGCCGGCTTCCAGCGCCCCGAGGCTTGTTACGCTGGCTCGTCACGACAGGCGCCGCCTGCGCCACACCTTCACCCACCGCAGAGTCCGCCGCCCGCAAGGCGCTGCGCGCCCAAGACCCTGCGGTGGTTGCTCAGGCCCTCACGCTGCTCGCGGCGCCGCGGCTGCCAGCAACGGCCTGGTATATCCTGGAAGGCCCCAGCCAGCCCGATGTCTATCTGGAGACACCAACGCTCATCGTGGTGCTGGAGGGAAAGCGCACCGAGCGGGGGCCAACCACGGCCACCACCTGGATGCCGATACGCCATCAGCTGCTCCGGCATCTGGATGCCGCCTGGAATGGACGGGCGGGGCGCACGGTCGTAGGCGGGTTCGTGGTGGAGGGCGATGACGATGGCAGCGTCCCGGCAGTCTGGCAGCAAGCCGCCAAGGCAATGCGCTCCCCGCTGGCCATCACGGCCAGTCTGCCCCATCGCACCGCCGCTGAACAGGCCGCCATCAGCGCGGGATGTCTGGGCGTGACGACCTGGCAGCAGCTCTGCACACGGTTTGGGATCGCCATTGATACCCTGCCTGAGCGCGCATGAGGCCCTGGCCCACCCTCCCACGGCACCATAGGACAGTCCATGCCAGCGGTGCGGTACACGAGGAGCACCGCAGACAGCCGCTGCTGCTAAAAGACCACTGTCGCCATTGCTGAGATCTATGATCGGGCGGAGTTGCTGTGTCGCGTTGCACTGGCCGTCAGCGAGCGGAGCCTGGGGCTGGATCCTCTCCTGACCGCCACCAGCATCCAGAATCTGGCGTGGGTCCACCAGGCACCCGAATCGTATACCAGCGCCCGATCCCTGTGTGAACCGGGATTGGTAATCACCGAAGCCACGCTCGGACCGCAGCATCCCCTCACGGCAAGCTGCCTGGTCGAGCAGGCGTGGATGTGTCGTCCACGCGCGACCATGCCACAGCGCGGGCACTGGACGTCGGCACTAGCCAGCGCTTGGCCCGGGTGCGCCGCCCGCCGGCCCGTGATAGGCCAGCACGAGGGCGACGGCGTGCGTTAGCGTGACGGGTGCTGACGCGGGCAGCCCTGGCGCTGGGTGCGCCGCCAGCTGTTGGCGATAGTGGTCGAGCAGCCAGCGGATATCAGGACAGGGCTCAACCGCCAGCTGGCGCCGAATCGCCTCCGCCGCCTGCCACACGGGCACGGCCACCGCGTAATCCTCAGCCGCATACGCGACGGCGGCCAGACCAAAGAGGCACTCCAGCTGGCCCAGCACATTGCCCAGGGTACGATTGAGCTGAAGCGCCGCACCAAAGTGCGTATAGGCGTGGGGCAGCTGAGTCTGGGCCAGATAGATCCACCCCAAGTTATGGAGCGCCCCGGCCACCCCGCGCTGATCGTTGAGGGCGCGACGCAGCGCCAGGCTCTCCTGACAGGCAGCGGTGGCCTCGGCAAACCGCCCTTCCCGCAGCGCGATCAGGCTCAGATTGATGATGGAGTAGGCAATCCCCCAGCGATCGTCAAGCCGGCGCTGAATGGTGAGCGCGGCAGAGAGCAACGCTGTCGCGGCCGCCAGATCATCGCGGACCAGCGCAAGATGCCCCAAGTTATTCAGCAGAATGGCACTGCCGGCGGCCTCATCCAGCCCCTGGCGCACCGCCAGCGCCTGGCGAAACGCCGCCTCCGCCTCCGGGTAGGCGCCCTGGAGCCAGGCCAGCAGGCCCAGCCCATGGAAGACCCGAGCCTGCATGGTGGGCGGGGCCGCCCCCATCACGGCCTGCGCCTGGGTGAGCCAGCCCACCCCCTCACTCAACAGCCCGCGCATCGACCAGAAGCGCCAGACGGTTCCGCAGAGGCTCGCCAGCAGCACGCCGTCGGACTGCTGGACGGCGTAGTGGAGCGCCACCCGCAGATTGGGCAGCTCTTCCTGGAGGCGATCACACCAGTGGCCCTGCTGGGCGCCGCGCAGTTGCTCCTCTGCCTGGCGCGTCAGCTGGAGCATCGCCAGGCTATGCGCCTGCTGGATCACCGCCGCCACCGGCTGCTGCGCCAGGAGCTCGGCCGCATACTCACGAATGGTCTCCAGCATCATGATCCGTGGCTCGCCCCCAACCCCGGCCTCCTGACGGATGAGACTCTTGTTGAGGAGCGACGTCAGCCCATCCAGCAGATCCAGCGGGAGATCCCCCGGCTCAAGACAGACGCGCTGGATGGCCTCAAGGCGGGCACCACCACGAAAGATGGCCAGCCGGGCAAAAAGCTGTTGCTCGGGCGGCTCCAGCAGCGCGTAGCTCCAGTCGATCGTCCGCCGCAAGGTATGGTGGCGGGGCGGGAGATTCCAGGCCCCGCCTGTCAGGGTGGAGAGGCCCTGGGAGAGGCGCTCGGCCAGCGTGCGGGGCGAGAGGAGCCGAATCCGGGCTGCCGCCAGCTCCAACGCCAGCGGCAGGCCGTCGACGGTCCGACAGATGTCGCGCAGAAACGGCAGATTCTCGGCCGTAACGACAAAATCAGGCTGGACGCGCTGCGCCTGCGCCACAAACAGCGCCAGGGCCGGCGCCGCCATCCAGGTCGCGGGCGTCACCGGCGTATCGTCCACGGCCAATGGGAGCACATCCACGGGATACTCATACTCCCCCGCCACCTGGAGCAGGACGCGCGTGGTCACCAGCAGCGTCACCCCCGGTGCCTGGGCGACCAGGGCCGTCAGCACGGGGGCGGCCGCCACCAGATGCTCAAAGCTATCAATCACCAGCAGCATGCGCCGAGGCTGGAGGTACTCCATCAGCGTCTGCTGCAAGGGAATGTCGCGCACCTCTTTGACCCCGAGCGTGCTGGCGAGCACCGAGACCACCAGGGCGGGCTGGGTCACCGTCTCCATCGCCACCAGCCACACGCCATCCGCGAAGTCATCCAGCAGGCTGGGACCGACCGCAAGCGCCAGGCGGGTTTTTCCAATGCCCCCCGGGCCCGTTAGGGAGAGCAGCCGACAATGCGGCTGGCGCAGCATGCGCGCAATCGTCGCCACCGCCACATCGCGGCCAATGAGCGGGGTCGCCGGAGTGGGAAGGTTAGTGGGGCGCGGATCCAGGGTCTTGAGCGGGGGAAAGACCTCCGGCAGGCCGGGGATGGTCAGCTGATAGAGTTCCTTGGGCGTACTGACATCCTTGAGGCGCCGGCTGCCGAGCGGGCGCAGCATAGCGCCAGCAGGGAGAGTCGTCGGCAGCTGCTGGATGGTAGCCTGGGAGAGCAGCACCTGCCCGCCACCGCCCG
>DASWWB010001077.1:0-1755 GCA_036406115.1 Herpetosiphonaceae bacterium | reverse complement strand
GGAAAAACAGATGGGCCTGGGCTGTTTCGCCGGCGCTGAGCTGGTGGGTGCTGCTGAGGCGGCCGGTGAGCGTGTGGGCCTGGACAGTCTGGAGCAGGTGGGGAAGATGAAGCAAGTCCGCCGGGCTGATCTCAGCCATGTGAAGCCTCCGTCGCCGGTCGCGCAAAGTGAACACACGCTTGCATTATACTCTGTAGTGGCTCGAAAAGAAATGCTGCCCGGGCGCGGATCGGCGCCGATTTCGCCGCGATCCCGCCGGTTGTGACAGCGGATGTCACAAGCTCGTGGTACCCTGGGGCTGTTTAAGAGTTCGTACAGCAAACAGGAGTAGCACCATGAGCCGCAATGCCACCCGCCCCCTTCCGCCGATCGATGTCCTCCCCGTCGCCTGGGCCGCCGTCCTGACCCAGCACGATCAGCAGCGCGTGGACCAGGTGGTGATCAGCCCGGACCAGGTCGGCCCGGTGCTCAATCAGCTGCTCGATTGGACCCGCCGCTACGCCCCCGAGACCTACGCCGAGCTGGCCAGCGCGCTGGCGCCGCCCGCTCCCGTCCGCCCGGCCCGCCGCCGGGCCGCCGCCGCGATCTGAAACCCAGCCTGCCTATGCAAGCGCGGCGCCCGCCATCTGGCAGGCGCCGCGCTCGCGTGGGCTGCTGGCGCTCCGGTCAGCTGGCCGTAAGCGTTGCTTCGAGCATCGAGCGGATCACGGCGAAATCCATGCGCTGTGGGCGCGGGTAGCGGATGCAGCCTTTGCCGACATTGAGCCCCGCCAGCTGCTCGCGGTGCGCGTCCACGACCGCCTGGTTGATGTACAGCGAGATATAGCCCTTCTGACTGGCGAAGGCGACTTCGGGCGTGCCGTGGCGACCGTAGCAGGGCATGCCGTAGCTCATCCCCTCCTCGGCGCCTGCGAGCACCTCCAGGCAGAGCGCGCGCAGCTGCTCCAGCGCCGGGCGGCGCTCCTCGGGAACTTCGGCCAGATAAGCGGACACGTCGCGGGCGGTGCTTTGCATATGGATCCTCCCGTGGTTGAGGCCGGCTCCAGCCGGCGGCATAAGCTCCGTTCCAAGCTTAGCATGGCGCTGTGACAAAACCTGTCACATCCCAGCGCGTCGGCTTGGTATACTGGCCTAGCGATTCGCGGCGCCCCGGCGCCATGCACCCGGAGGTGTTTCATGCAGCTGCCCCAGCTCCGCGCCTTCCTGCTGGCCGCCAAGCGCGCCACCTACGCGGCCGAAAGCCCGCCGGCGGTCGATCCGCCCTTGCTGCCCGGCAGCGCCAGGCTCGCATACGGCGCCGGCGACTATCTCTACCGCGACTGCTACGTGGGCGGCGCCAGCTTCGCCGGCCAGGAGATTGTCTACTGGCGCGGCGAGCCGGTCTGGTCGCTGAGCTACGCCGTCGCCGCCCAGGTCGCGCGCGCCGAGACCGGGCCGGGAACCCTCTGGGTGCTACGCCTTTCTGCGCTGGGCGCTGCGCCAGATCCCCGCCGACGCGCCCGGGGACCCGCCCGCGGGTGGCGGCCCGCGCGCGATCCAGGTCGTGACCTACGACTATCGCCACGAGTGGCACGGCGGCCTGGCCCAGGCCTGGGGCGCCGAGCAGATCCTCCGGGACGGCCGCGAGGTCTACGCCTTGCGCTGATCTTTGACGCCGCCCGCCGCCTCGGGTACAATTGACCAAAGGTCATTTGCACAACGAACGGACGCTATGAGTGACAAACCCCGGGCGCTGGCCAATCGCCGCCGCGCCAC
>DASWWB010001076.1:0-2426 GCA_036406115.1 Herpetosiphonaceae bacterium | reverse complement strand
GGGCGGGCCGGCTGGCGGCGGACGAGGGCTGGGCGGCGGGAATTGGCTGGCTGGCGGCCCGGGCGGGCGCTGAGAGCGCCCCGGCGACTGCGATCAGCGTCAGCAGGCGCAGCAGCGCGGTGAGTGCGGCCATAATCGGCTCCTTCCAGGAAAGCGGGGATCGCAGGGCTGGGACGAGGCTGGAGCCGATTATACCCGATCCGGCCCCGCCGCCTGATCGGCGGGCCGCACCACGGTCTGATAGTAATCGCAGATGTCCGTCAGCGGGCATTGGCCGCAGCGGGGCCGGGCCCAGGTGCAGATGCGTTGGCCGTGGCGCAGCAGATTGATGTGGAAATTGTAGAGCCAGGGCGCGTCGTGGGGCAGCAGCTCCATCAGCAGCGGATGGGCCGCCGTGGGGTTGACTTTGGGGCCGATCAGCCCCAGGCGCTGGCTGACGCGGTGGACGTGGGTGTCGACCGGCAGGATGGGCTTGGCGAAACAGAACAGCAGCACCAGCGAGGCGGTTTTCGGCCCCACGCCGGGCAGGTCGGTGAGCCAGGCCATGGCCTCGTCGAGCGGCAGATCGCGCAGGAAATCGATGGAGGCGGCGCCGCGCTCGGCGATGATCCGCCCGACCACCTGCTTGATCTTGGGCGCCTTGGCCTCGGCGAAATTCGAGGGCGCGATGGCCTCGGCCAGCTCGTCAAGCGGCGCGTCGCGGATCGCCTCCCACGAGCCGAAGCGCCGCCACATCTGGTCGTAGGCTTTTTTTTCGTTGGCGCCGGTCGTGCGGTGCGACAGCATCGTCGAGATCAGCTCGTGCACTGGCTCGCGGCGCGGCACCAGCGGATTGTCGCCGAACAGCTCCAGCAGCCGCTCGTAGGCCGTCGCCGCCTTGGCGCGCAGCAGGTCATGCTCCCGTTCAGTCTGCATGGCGCTCCTCCTTGCCGCCCGAGAGGCAATGGCTGTGCCACGGGTTAGGGGGCAGGGGCCAGGCCGGACTCTTGGGAAATGCGCTGCGCCAGGCATGCTGTTGCGGCGGCGAAGCCGGACCTGATCCCTGATCCCTGATCCCTGGTTACGCCTCGGCCCCTGCCAGCTGCTCCAGCCGGGCGGGCGCGGCGGTGCCGGCGGGCAGGCGGTAGGCCAGAAGGATGAAGGTCGTGAGAGCGCCGATCAGCAGCGTGCCGCAGATGATATGGATGGTCTGGAGCGGCGGCGGCAGCGCCCCGTAGGCCAGGCCGACGCCGGCGGCGACTTGGATCAGCACCAGGACCGCCATCGCCCAGGCGAAGCGGTGCAGCCAGGCGTGCAGCTGGCGGTCGCGCAGGGCGACCCAGGCCAGCCAGAGCACGCCGGCGGTCACGGCCAGGGCGCCGAAGCGGTGGAGATGGTCGGTCAGCCCCACGTGGTCGATCCACTCGCCGCGCGGCAGCGGCGGGACCTGCTTGCTCAGATTGTCGAGGTGGCCGCGGACCAGCGCCCCCAGCGTGAGCTGAATCAGCGAGAGGATGGTCACGCCCTGGGCCAGGCGCGCCAGGCGCAGGCGGTCGGCGGGCACCTGCGCCAGCGGCTTGCCGCCAGGGAAGAAGGCGCAGACCGTCGCGTAGACCAGCAGGCTGACGATCACCAGCGCCAGGATCAGGTGCGCGGTGACGATCCAGCCGGCCAGCTCCAGCTCGACCACCACCTTGCCCAGCCAGCCCTGGAACAGCACGAGCACGAACGAGGCGACCGTCGGCCACAGCACCCGGGGGACATTGCGGTATTTGCGCAGCGCCGCCACCGTCGTGGCGATGATCAGGAAGCCGACCGCCACGCCCACCAGGCGGTTGCCGTATTCGATCCACATTTTGACCTGGTTGTATTGCGAGTGGTCGTACTCCGGCGGCAGCATGCTGGCGTCGCCCGGCGGGACCCAGTAGCCGAAGCATTTGGGCCAGTCGGGGCAGCCCAGGCCGGAGCCGGAGGCCCGCACGAAGCCGCCGACCATGATCAGGAAATAGGTCGCCAGCGTGGTGATCAGCGCCAGCCGCTGGAAGCCGGTCAGTTTGCGCCGGGGCGCCGGTTGAACAGGCAGCGATGAGCTCATTGGGGATGTCTCCTTGGATTTTCGCTGAATAGTATCATTTTTTTACCTGGGCGTGAAAAAACGGCAGCCCGGAGGCTGCCGTTGGGCGAGGAGCGAGCGCGGCGGCGCTAGCGGCGCACGCCGGAGGCCAATTCCTGGCGCTTGTATTTGCAGTAATCGCAGTAGAGCACGCGGTAGCCGGCCATCATCACCTGCTCCAGCGGGCGCTGGCAGTGCGGGCAGCGCTCGCGCATGCCGCCGGTGAAGCTGGCGGGCTCGGCGGGCTGCGGGACGGGGACGGCGGGGCGGGACGGGACGGGCGGCGCGGCGCCGCCGTTGGCGTAGCCGCCGTTCAGGCTGGCGGCGGCCGGGC
>DASWWB010001075.1:0-2810 GCA_036406115.1 Herpetosiphonaceae bacterium | reverse complement strand
ACCGGCAGCGCCGCGCCAGGCGCCGGAGCCGCAGCAGCGCCCGCCCCGGACGATCCCGCCGACGGCGCCGCGCCGGCGAGCAGCGCCAGGGCCAGCAGCACGATCGCTCGAAATCGCATCACACCTCCTCGCGCCGCCCGGCGCCGATCGAATCAGCGCCTACGATACCACAATCGCCGCCGGTCCCCGCGCAGCCTGGCGGCTGGAGGAGGCGAATCGCTTGACATGTGACCCATTAGTTACATATAATCCAATCAGAACGAATGACGATTGGCTAGCCGCGAGGAGGAAGCGTGTCGCAGGAATACATCGAGATCCGGGGCGCCCGGGAGAACAATCTCAAAAACGTGTCGCTGCGGATCCCCAAGCGGAAAATCACCATTTTCACCGGCGTGTCGGGCTCCGGCAAGTCCTCGATCGTCTTCGACACCATCGCCGCCGAAGCGCGCCGCCAGCTCAACGAAACCTTCAGCACCTTCGTGCAAACCTTCCTGCCGCGCTACGCCCAGCCCGAGGCCGACGCGATCGAGAACCTGGGCATGGCGATCGTCGTCGACCAAAAGCGGCTGGGCGGCGGCTCGCACTCGACCGTCGGCACCGTCACCGACATCTACCCAGTGCTGCGGCTGCTCTACTCGCGGATCGGCCTGCCCTTCGTCGGCAACGCCAGCGTCTTTTCGTTCAACGAGCCGCAGGGCATGTGCCCGGAGTGCGACGGGCTGGGGCGTAAGCTGGGCGTCAACCTTGACGCCTTCCTCGATATGAGCAAATCGCTCAACGAGGGCGCGATCTTGTTCCCGGAGTACGCGCTCAGCAACGAATCGGCGAAGCGCTGGGTCTGGGGCTGGAGCATCGACCCGGAGGACGGGCTGTTCGATCTTGACAAAAAGCTGGCCGACTACAGCGCCGAGGAGCTGCGGGTCCTGCTCCACAGCGAGCCGCGCAAAGGCAAGCTGCGGCAGGGCTCCAACACCGTCAATTTCACCTTCGAGGGCATCGCCAGCCGCTTCGTCCAAAAACACGTCGCGCGCGAGGCGAAGGCGGAGCGCGGGCCCAAAGCCGCCGAGCGCTACCTCGTCGCCGGCCCGTGCCCGCTGTGCCACGGGGCGCGGCTGAACCAGGCGGCGCTGGCCTGCAAGATCAACGGCCGCTCGATCGCGGACCTGGCGGCGCTGGAAATCGCCGAGCTGATCGGCGTCGTGCGCGCGATCGAGGATCCGGTCGCCGCGCCGATGGTGGCGACGCTAGCGGGGCGGCTGCAAGATCTGATCGACATCGGCCTCGACTATCTCAGCCTGAACCGGGCGACCGACACGCTGTCGGGCGGCGAGTCGCAGCGGGTCAAGATGGTCAAGCACCTGGGCAGCAGCCTGGCGGATATGCTGTACGTGTTCGATGAGCCCAGCATCGGCCTGCATCCGCGCGATGTCCACCTGCTGAACGACCTGCTGCGCAAACTGCGCGATAAGGGCAACACCGTGCTGGTGGTGGAGCATGACCCGGCGGTGATCGCGACCGCCGACCACATCGTCGATGTCGGCCCGCGCGCCGGCAGCCGGGGCGGCGAGATCGTCTACGAGGGCGACGCGGCGGGGCTGCTCAAGGCCGCCACCCTGACCGGCGAGCACATGAGCCGGGCGCTGCCGCTCAAGCGCGCGGTCCGCCAGCCGACGGGCGCGCTGCCGATCCGCAACGCCCGCGCCAACAACCTGCGCGACGTGAGCGTCGACATCCCGGCCGGCGTCCTGACCGTCATCACCGGCGTGGCGGGCTCGGGCAAAAGCTCGCTGATCCGCAGCTCGTTCCTGCCGCGCCACCCGGACGCGATCGTGATCGACCAATCGGCGGTCGGCGCCTCCAGCCGCTCCAACCCCGCGACCTACACCGGGATCATGGACGACATCCGCAAGGCCTTCGCGGCGGCGCACAAGGTCAGCCCGTCGCTGTTCAGCTTCAACTCAAAGGGCGCCTGCGAGACCTGCCAGGGCCTGGGGGTGATCTACACCGATCTGGCCTTCATGGAGGATGTGAAAACGCTCTGCGAGACATGCGGCGGCAAGCGCTTCAAGGACGAGGTGCTGGGCTACAAGCTCAACGGCGCGTCGATCGCCGACGTGCTGGCGCTGGCGGTGAGCGAGGCGCTGGAGTTCTTCAGCGCCGGCGAGATCGCGCGCCGCCTGCGGACGCTCGGCGATGTCGGGCTCGATTATCTCACGCTGGGCCAGCCGCTCAGCACGCTCTCCGGCGGCGAATGCCAGCGCCTGAAACTGGCCAGCGAGCTGCACAAACAGGGCAGCATCTATGTGATGGACGAGCCGACCACCGGGCTGCACATGGCCGACATCAGCCATCTGCTCGGCCTGATCAACCGGCTGGTCGACGCCGGCAACACCGTCGTCGTGATCGAGCACAACCTCGACATCATCAGGAACGCCGACTGGATCATCGACCTGGGCCCGGAGGGCGGCGCGAAGGGCGGCCAGGTGCTGTTCGAGGGCCCGCCGGAGCAACTGCTGGCCGCGCCCAGCTCGCTCACCGCCGCCTATCTCCGCGCCTGACGCCGGCCGGCCGGCGCCGGGCTGCGACTCAATAGCCGTCGTAGTAGGCCACATTGGGCTCATAGGTTTCTCCGTCCGTCGCCGCCGGCAGCAAACCGGCCCTGGGCGGCGGGATATGGAGGGCGTAATCCTCGGTCTCGCCGTACGGATGGCCAGCCGCCGGGCCGCTGCCATCGCCGTACAGCGCCGGCAATGGGCTTTCGGTCAGCGTGATCCGCATCCAGATGTGATCCGCGATGCCAGCGTGGGTGG
>DASWWB010001074.1:0-3361 GCA_036406115.1 Herpetosiphonaceae bacterium | reverse complement strand
ATCTGGCAGCCCGCCGCCGCGCCGCGCGTTTCAGGGGTGTTGCTTGCGGAAATCGACGAAGCGGTAGCCGACGCCGCGCTCGGTGAGGATGTAGCGCGGGCTGGCAGGATCCTCCTCGATCTTCTGGCGTAGGTAGGTGATGTAGAGCCGCAGGTAGTGGCTTTCGTCGCGGTACTCCGGGCCCCAGACCTTGGCCAGCAGCGTCTCGTGGGGCAGGACGAAGCCGGCGTTCTGCACCAGGTGATAGAGCAGGCGGTACTCAGTCGGGCGGAGCGTCACCCGCTCGCCGTTGACCAGCACCTCGCGGCGGGCGAAATCGACCGTCAGCCGCTCGTCGATCTGGGTCGCCGAGGGCGCCTGGACCGGCGCGACGTAGTGGCGGCGCAGCACGGCGCGGATGCGGCTGATCAGCTCGCGGTGGCTGAAGGGCTTGCCCATGTAATCGTCGGCGCCCAGCTCCAAGCCTTTGATCCGATCCTCCTCCTCGTCCTTGGCGGTGAGGATAATCACCGGGACGGCCGAGAACTCGCGCAGGCGGCGCAGGGTCTCGAAGCCGTCGAGGCCGGGCATCATCACGTCGAGCAGCACCAGGTCGGGCATATCCTCGCGGACCTTCTCCAGGCCGGCGCGGCCGTTGTTGGCCGAGATCACCCGGCAGCCCTCGGCCTCCAGGTTGACCCGCATGAACGTGACCATGCGCGGCTCGTCATCGACGACCAGGACCAGCTTCTCCTTCAACTCGACATTGAACGCAGTCTCCATGGCGTCTCCTTGCTCAAGGCTTTCTGCGCAGGCGGTTGCGTTGGGCGGCGAGCTGCTCCATCAGCAGCTTGCCGGCGCGGCGGGCGGCCCGGCGGGCGAGCGGCCTGCTGACGGCCTCGGCGTCCTCGCGCAGATCGCCGAGATTGACCCGCGCCGACTTGCCGTAGCGTTCGGCGGTGTAGGCGTCCGCCACCCGCTTGATCGCCGCGCGCTGGGGCGGCAGCGCCTTGCCCAGGGTTTGGGCGTACTCCTCCGGCGTCTGCTCGGCGTGCTGGGCGAAGCCGGCCCAGCGCGCCAGCTGGCCGACCCCGGCGTAGAAGGCGGCGGCGGGGCGCAGGCCGCGGATCTCGCGGCGGCGGATCCACCACAGGCCGGCGGCGGCGATGCCGAGCAAGAGCATCAGCCATGCCAGGAACCGGAAGACCGGCGACGCCTCGGCCTCCGGCACCGGGGCCGTCTCAAGCGGCGGCGTGGCGACCGGCGTCGGCGCCGGCTTGACCTGGTCTTCGGCCAGCTGATCCTTGAACGCCTCCAGCTCGGCGCTTGTGAGCGGCGCCGGCTGGTTGACCCGGCCGCCGTTGGGGCCGATATCGTCGGGGTTCTCGCCGTTGACGAACTCCGGCGGGGCTTCGGGGCGGCTCGGCGCCGTCACGTAGCCGCCGGGCGTCGGCTCGAAGCGCTGCCAGCCGTAGCCGGTGAAATAGACCTCGGGCCAGCTGTGGGCGAAGGTGTCGCGGACCACGAAGGCGTTGCGCGCCGGGTCGAAGTCGCCGGTGGCGTAGCCCTGCACCCAGCGGGCCGGGATGCCTTGCGAGCGCAGCATCAGGACCATCGAGCTGGCGAAATAGTCGCAGTAGCCGCGCTTCAGCTCGAACAGGAAATACTCGACCGGATCGACCCCGGACGGCGGCGCCTGGATCTGATCATCGTAGGGGAAAGTCCGCAGGTATTGTTCGATCGCCACCGCCTTGTCGAAATTGGTGGTGGCGCCGCTGGCGGCGACAATCTGGCGCGCCAGGCCGGCGATGTTCCGCATCGATTGGCCCTCGGGCAGCTGGAGGTAGCGGCGGGTCCAGGGCGGGTAGACCGTGCTGGACTGGCGCAGGCTCAGCTTATCCGAATCGCTCACCAGCGAGACCACGGTGTAGGTCAGGCCGGCGCGCACCGGCTCCTGGGCGAAGTAGATCGACGAATCGGTGAAGTTGGGGATCAGCTCGTCCTCGGCGGCGCTGGGGATGTAGGTGTGCTGGACCAGCACCGGCAGCGTCCAGCTCAGCGGCGTGGTGGCGGCGGGCAGCTGCTGGTCGCCGCGATCCTGGCGCAGGCGGAACGTTTGGGTCACCGGGACGCGATTGGCGGTGTCGATTTGAATCAGCTTGCTGCCGACAGCCATCGAGGTCAGCGCGGCGTTCTCGTTGGCGGCGCCGGTCGTGTTGCGGGCGACCGCGCCGGTCGTGTTCTCCCAGCCGGTGCCGTTGTAGAAATCCAGCGCGTTGGATCGCCAGTAATCGGCCTGCGAGGCCTCGACCTCCATCACCACCCGGTTGGTGGCGGTGCGGGCGCCGCCGAGCGGCACGCCGGTGCGGGTGAACGTCGCCTGCTGGGGCGCGGTGGCCGCTGGGACATTGGAGCGGCCGAACGGCGTTTTGATCCCGTCCAGCGGGCTGGTGACGGCGTCCACCAGCTGCTCAAGCTTGGCGCTGGTGATGTTGGTCGGCAGGGCGCCGGTGCCGACCACCAGCAGCGAGCAGACGACCAGGCCCGACCAGAGGAAGCGCAGCGAGAGGAAATCCATCTGCTCCAGGGCTGCGATCTGCCAGCGGCGCTGGCGGGCGCGGAAATTCTCGAAGACGATCAGCAGCAGGCCGAAGACCAGGAACAGCCAGAACGAGGTGCGCGGCTTGGTGCTGGCGAAGGTCAGATTGACCATCAGCGCGGCGCCGTTGAGCAGCACCGCCGCCCATGGCCAGCCGGAGCGGAACAGCAGCCACATCGTCAGGTAGGCGAAGAACCAGGCTGCCAGCGAGACGCCCAGCACAAATAGGATGAAATCTTCGGTGGAGCCGCCGCTTTTGAAGGCCCGGATCATCACCACCGCCCGGATCAGCAGGTCGGTCAGCTTGTCGAGCGTCGAGTCCAGCCGCTGGTCGAGCAGCGGATTGAACAGGACCATCGACCAGCCGAAGCCGAGGATCAGCATCAGCAGATGGGCCAGCCAGCCGGACAGGCTGCGCCAGTTGGCGACGATCGCGCCGACGATCGCGCCGGCGAACGCCGCCGAGCGCATCTGCTCCATGCCGTCGGTCCAGCGCACGGTGACGATATTGTGGATCACGCACATCACCATCAGCCCCGCCAGGATGGCGGTGACCAGGCCCGGCCCGGGCGTCAGCGCGCGTTTGGCGCGCTCCTCGAACGTCAGTCGCATCGTTGTCATTGCAACCTCCGAAAGAGCCGCTCGGCGTTAGCGCCGAGGGCGGCGGCGACCGCGTCCAGGCTGAGGCCGCGCAGCTCGGCGAGCTGGGCCGCGACCAGCCGGACATAGGCCGGCTCGTTGCGTTTGCCGCGGTGGGGATGGGGCGTCAGGTAGGGGGAGTCG
>DASWWB010001073.1:0-2125 GCA_036406115.1 Herpetosiphonaceae bacterium | reverse complement strand
GGCGAGAGATAAAAACCTCACCTTCACTGCGTATACATGGAGTGAGGCGCCGGCTCGCGGCCGGCTGGTGATCTACGCCGACGACCAGCGCTTCGAGGAGCCCTTCGCCCTGCCGGCGCAGAGCCACCCGCAGCTCACGGCGCCGATCACCAGCGCCAGCCGCCACCTGATGTTCGGCGTGGTGGCCGACGAAGGCGCCTTCTCCGCCACGGCGCTCGCCGCGCGGATCGACGACCGGCAGGAAAACCTCTTGCTGAACGGCGGCGCCGCCCTGCCAGCCCTGAGGGACGGCTCGCCGCTGGCGGTCGCGCTCAGCTACGGGATGGCCCGCAATGTCCTCTGGGCCGCCCAGGCGCGGGCGCTGCTCAGGCCGTTTCCCTTCGCCGCCTGGTGGCGGCTGCTCTTTGACAGTTTCTGGGGCCGCTTCGGCTGGATGGACCGGCCCTTCGCGGCGGGCGGCCCGTGGGGCGCCGCGCTGCTGGGGGCGCTCGCGCTCGCAGGCGCAGGCCTGCTCGCGCCAGGCTGGCCGCGGCCGGGAACGCGCTTGCGGGTGCCGCGCCCAGCAGCCCAGCGCCGGCAGCTCGCGGCCCTCGCCGGCCTGCTGGGGTGGGGATTGGCGCTGCTGCTGCTGAGCAGCATGGCCCGTCCGCTCCACGAGCAGCTGCCCCAGGGCCGCTATCTGTTCCCGCTGCTGGCGCCGATCGGGATTCTGCTGGCGTTCGGCCAGGGCCGGCGGCTGCGCGGGCGCTGGCTGACAGGCTGGCTGGCGGCGTGGCTGGCCGGTTGGGCGCTGTTCGCCGGCGCCGCCCTATCGTTTGTCGCCCGCTCCTACGGCGTTTGGTGAGCCCGCGATTGGTTCGTTTCCCTAAGCAGGAGGCTGGCTATGATCATCGAGCACCCGCCCCGGCACGCCGCCGCGCTGGACCGCTATTTGCAGCGCGGCATGGTTTTCTCCGAGCTTGAGCAGGCGATCATCCTGGCGGTAGCCTACGCCGATGTCTTCGACTATCCGCTGACGATCCGCGAGATCCGGCGCTACCTGCCGGGCGTGGCGGCCTCCGAGGAGCAGGTGGCGGCGGCGCTGCTGGCGCCCGGCCTGGGCCCGCAGACCCTGGCCCGCGTCGGCGACATGGTGATGCTGGCCGGCCGCGAGGCGATCGTCGCCACCAGGCGGCGGCGGGCGGCGGTGGCCGACCGGCTCTGGCCGGCGGCGGTGCGCTACGGGCGGATGATCGGCCGGCTGCCGTTCGTGCGGATGGTGGCGGTCACCGGGGCGCTGGCGGTCAACAATGTCGAGCCCGACGCCGACATCGATTATCTCGTGATCACCGAGACCGGCAGGCTGTGGCTCTGCCGGGCGGGGATTATCGGCCTGGTGCGGCTGGTGGCCAAGCGCGGGCCGATCCTCTGCCCCAACTATTTGCTGAGCGAGCGGGCGCTGCGGCTCGACGAGCACTCGCTCTACAGCGCCCACGAGCTGGCCCAGATGATCCCGCTCGCCGGCATGGCCTGGTACGAGCGGATGCGCCTGGCCAATCCCTGGGCCGACGAGCTGCTGCCCAACGCCGGCGGCATGCCCTATCTGGTCACGCCGCAGCCGAGCGGCCGGCCGCTGACCCAGGCGCTGGCCGAGCTGGCGCTGCGCAGCCGGGCCGGCGGCTGGCTGGAGCGCTGGGAGATGGAGCGCAAGGTGCGCAAGTTCAGCGCCCGCGACCAGGGCAACCCCGAGATCAATCTCACCAGCGATTGCTGCAAGGCCCATTACGGCAGCCACCGCCAGCGCACGCTGTCGTCGTTTGCGGAACGCCTCCGGTCGATCGACCCTGCCGGCGCCCAGGGCTGAGCGCGTGCTCCTCCCTGCGATGCCCTCCCGCCTCCGCGCCGCCGTCGACGCCGGCCTGCTGCTGCTGCTGGCGCTGCTGCCGTTCGAGCTGATCGGCGGCCTGCGGCTTCCGGGCCTGCTGCTGACCAACATCGAGCTGCTGGCGCTGCTGACACTCGGCGCCTGGGGCGGGCTGCTGGCGCTTGAGCGGCGCCGGCCGCGAGCGCCGGGCTGGCTAGCCTGGTCCGTCGCAGCGGTGGCGGCGGTGCTGCTCCTCAGCGCGCTGCTGGCTGATTCGCATCG
>DASWWB010001072.1:0-15052 GCA_036406115.1 Herpetosiphonaceae bacterium | reverse complement strand
TTGTGCGGACATTGACATCCGCCAGCTGGTCGACCGGCTGGCCGGGCTGGTAGTTCTCGGTCACGATGTACGGGCGATGGAGCGCGTCGTACTCGGTGCGCGTCGTGCGCGTGGTGGCGCTGGCGAAGGTGCCATCCTCCGGATCGAAGGCGCCAGCCAAGATACCATTGCGGGTTTCGAGCGTTTGACGGCCCAAGGTGTCGTAGGTGAGGCTGGTGGTCACATTGCGATCTGGATGCTGCGGATCGAAGGCTGGCGGTGTGGCGGGGACGATCAGATTGCCCTGGCCATCCAGGGTCGCGGGGACCAGATTGGCGGTTTGCCAGTCGATCTGCCCCTTCGCGTTGTAGTGGGTGACGGTGTAGCGGCCAAGCGTATCCCGCACCCAGCTGGGGCGGCCGGCGCCATCATAGCCGTAGGTCGTGGTGACATCCTCGTCGGCGAGATCGGGATCGTTCGGATTGAAGCTGCCATCCTGATAGTTGTCGATCCGCTGCCGGAGGCGGCCGTCAGGCAGATAGGTGGTGCGATCAATCCGCTGGAGCGCGGTCCCGAGCAGGGTGGTCGTGGTCTCCGGGTAGCCGAGCGCGTCATAGGTGTAGGTTGTCACGCGGGGCGTCTCGGCGTTGACGGTCACCGCATGGCGGGTGCGCTGGTCGCGGGTGTTGTAGAGGAAGTCCTCGACGCGCTGAATGCCTTCCGGGGTGACGGTGGTCTGCTGCAAGACATTGCCGCGCGCGTCATATTGATTGAAGGTAATGACGGTCCCATCGGGGGCGGTGATCGTCTGCACGCGGTGCGGGATCGTCGGATGGTACGTATAGATCGTCTGCTTGCCCTGCGGGTCGTCGTCGGTGATATCCGTGGTGTGGCTCGTCAGATCGCCATCGGCGTCATACACGGAGGTGGTGGTTCGGCCATACGCATCGGTGCGACTGAGCGGCTGATTGGCCGCGTTATAGGTCATGGTCTCGACGGAACCATCAGCATAGGTAATCTGGGTGGGCAGGCCGGTGGCCGTCGTCTCGATGCGGGTGGTGTTGCCGTTGCCATCGACGCGCTTGCCGATCGCGAAATGGTCATTGGCGCCGATCGTGCTTACGAGTTGGTCGTTGAGTTTGGTCGAGGTGAGGGTGTCGCTCAAACTGTAGGCGAATTCCTCGACACTGACTGCGCCGCCAGGCGCCGTCGTGGTGACGATGGTTTTATCAGCCTGATAGTCGAGCGTGAGCGTCCGGCCATCCTGGAGGATCTGCTCGACGGCCTTGCCCTGGGCGGTGTACGCATCGTAGGTGTTCTGCTCGATGTAGTCGCCCAGGTGATTTTGCACGGCCGTCAGCAGGTGGCTCTGGTAGCTGTAGGTCATGATCCGACCCGCCGGAACCTCGACCTCGTGCAGGTCGCCGGCGGGAGTGTAGCGATACTGGACCGTGCGGAGCCCATCGGTGACCGAGCTGAGGCGACCGGCGCTATAGCCGAGCTGGAGATACAGCGCGGCCGTCGTGCCATCCTGGACTTTATCCAGCGTGCCATCCGGGTTGTAGTTGAGCGCGATCTGGCGGCCGTTCGGATCCGTGATCTGCGAGAGGCGACCAGTGGCGTCAAACGTGCGCGTCTCGCGGGAGCGAAGGGTCTGAACGTAGGCGCTGCCATTCTGCGCGATGGTGCTCGAGACGCCAGGCCAGGGCGTAAAGAGCCCGGACGGCTCGATGGTGAAGCGATGAAGATTGCCCTCGGGCGAGAGGACCATCAGGGTGTTGGGTTCGCCGCCGGGGCTGGCGGGAAAGATCAAGCGCGCGCCATAGCGATGCTGCCAGCCCGGACCCATGGGCGTGGTGACCTCGGTGATGGACTGGCTGTTGTAGGTGCGGGACCAGGCGAGATCGAGACCGGGAGTGCGGACGACCAGATCGGTCGCCTCGGTCCAGAGGTTGCCGGTGCGCGTGTTAATCGGCTCGCCGCGCTGGGCCTGAACGTTGCAATCGCAGTCTTCGGGGTTGCGGTTTTGCGAGCCCGGCAGCGGCGGCACCACGGCGCGATGGCAGGGGCCGCTGCTGCGCCAGGTGAACTGATCGAAGAAGATGGCTGAATCATAGACCCGCCAGCTCCCGCCGGTTCCAATATCCTCGATGCGAATCTTGAAGGTAATCAGATTGCCGCCAACAACCGGGGTTTGGGCCTTCAGCAGGTGGGTGGCTCGCCAGTAGACGCTATCAGTGTCATCCACAAAATCAAGAACACTGTTGCTACTGACTGGATTGTTTTCCGTGTCGAGGGCAAAGGGCTCGCCATCAGCCGTAAAGGTGACCCGGTCATTGTGGTCCGGAAGATAGCGCTCTCGGTCGTCAGTAAAATATCGAAAGGGAATTTCGGCACAAGTCGCATTGCTCGGGGCGCGGAGTTTCAGTTCGAGTTGAATACCAGAAAAGTATTGTCCGCCGTCGCTGCCGCTTTCGCCTTGTGGACAGGCGGCGGCGCGTGCATCACCAGTGGACACCAAGGGGAACGTGCCGCCCTGGAGCGGGAAATAGGTGCCAAGCGTGATATTGTGGACGACGCCAGCTTCTAAGGGCGTATCATTGGCTGGGATTGCGTTGCCAGCGAGATCCAAGAATTGGGCGGACTCGTTAGCTCCCGCATTGAGGGAGATGCCCATTGCGCTGGCCATCTCTGCGGCCGTGCTGGGTGCAACGGCACCGCTGAGCGGACAGGACGGCGCCGGTTGCGCCTGCGGCCGCTGCAGCGGCGGGCGCTCGCCCGGGTCGGCCGGGACATCAGGCGCAAGGATCGGTGCCAGCGTGGCCGGCGGCGTCGTTTGCGGACCCGGTGCCATGCCACTCCGCGGGACCGTTGGGATGGGCGCGGCGGGGATGGCTGCCGCAAGCCTGCCCGAAAGGGACGGAGCGGCCGCCTCGGCGCGGGATGGGGGCAGAGCGGACGTAAGCGTGACAAATAGGATGAGAGCGCCCTGCAGCAGCCGCCGCACGCGCCGGAAACGGTGAAAAACCGACATGCCAAATCCTCCCTCAAGGGTTAACAACAGCCAATCGTTGTGCAAGACACGTCAAAGCGAGCGCTATGAACGCATGGCGCATTAAAGAAGCGGATGTCGCAATGGGGCGCACTATCAAGCAACATCTGCGCTTCAGCGCAGTTGCAGTAATAGGATGTCGCTCCAAAAAGCGGACTATCAGAATAGTATTAAATTACGTCGAATTTTAATGAAGGATGGAATCTCTCAGTATCAACCACAGTGCTTTAGCGGCTGACGGCATAAGTATACATATCACTGTTGTTCTGTCAAATCGCAGGCTTCCCATGACCATAGCTTAGCCCTGCAACTGAATACACGCAACTGGGAGAGGCCGTGGCGGCGTCACAGGCTCGTCATGAAACGAAGGATAGCGCATATGTAAGTTTTGGACTAGTGAGAATCTTAATGGATTCTACCCAGCAGCGCGATTTTCGTTAAGTGGGAAAACAAGCCGTGTCGGAAGATCGTGATGACTTTACAACCCTTGAAACATTGTCAGGCGGTTTCGTTGGGTGCGCTCGCATGCGATTTCATTGACGCGGCCGGGATCAGTCTCTATAATCTTGATGCTGCCCGGGTTGCTGGCAGCCCCCGCCCCTTGAGTGAAGAAGTACCGCAGAAGGAAACCGACTATGCGCACCCATCGCTGGGGAAAACTCGTTGGCCTGATCGTCATCCTTTCGGTTTGGGCGCTCCCGCGGGCAGCGGCCGAGCAGCCGCCCGGACTAGCCCCCGACGCCGTCTCGATCACCGAATATCCCACCCTGGGCACGACGCCGCAAGGCATCGCCGCCGGCCCTGACGGCGCCGTGTGGTACACCCTGGCCGACGCGATCGAGCGGATCGCGCCGAACGGGACGGTCACGCGCTTCGCCCTGGCGGCGAACTCCGGCCCTTCGCGCATCACCGCCGGCCCTGACGGCGCCTTGTGGTTCTCGCAAGTCACGTCAAATCGGATCGGCCGCATCACCACCGCCGGCGCGGTGCAAAACTACTCCATCCCGACCTCCAACAGCTATCCGAATATCATCGCTCCCGGCCCTGACGGGGCGCTGTGGTTCACTGAGTCGCTTGGCGGCAAAATCGGCCGCATCACCACAGCCGGCACCGTGACCGAGGTGACGGTCGGCGTCGCCGGCGCGAACGGCGACCAACCGTACGGCATCGTCGCCGGGCCCGACGGCGCCATGTGGTTCACTGAGAAATTCGGCAATCGGATCGGCCGCATCACCACCGCCGGCGCGGTGACGAAATTCCCCATTCCGACGCCGAACAGCGAGCCCCACAGCATCGTGCTGGGGCCTGACGGCGCCTTGTGGTTCGTCGAGCGCCTGGGCAACAAGGTCGGGCGCATCACCACCGCCGGCGTCATCACCGAGTACCCCATGCCGACGCCCGGCACCGATGCGCTCGGCATCGCGGTCGGTTCGGATGGCGCGCTTTGGTATGCGTCGCGCGCCGGCAACCGGATCGGGCGCGTGACGACGGGCGGCGCCATCACCGATTATCCGATCCCCACGCCAAATGCGGGCGCCTTCTTTATCGCCCGCGGCCCAGACGGCGATCTGTGGTTCAATGAGAGCGCCGCCAACAAGATCGGCCGCATCCGCTACCGGCCGGATGTCGATCTGTCGATCAGCAAGGAGGCCAGCCTGAGCCAGGCGCTGCCCGGCCAGCCAATCTCCTTCACGATCATCTATCGCAACAGCGGCCTGGAGCCGGCCGCCAGCGTGCGGATCACCGACACGGTGCCGCTGGCCCTCGCCAATCTCAGCTTCAGCTCCAGCCGGCCGATCACGGCGGTGCCCGGGCTGCGGTTCGCCTGGGACGCCGGGACGCTGGCACCCAACGCCAGCGGCGTGATCACGGTCACTGGGATTGTCAGCCCCAATCTGACCGCCGACCTCGCCATCACCAACACGGTGCGGATCGACACCAGCGCCAACGATGTCCAGCCCGGCAACAACAGCGCCCAGGCCGCCCTGCGGATCGCCGTCCCCCGCGTCTCCGCCGCCTCGGCGACGGTCGATGAGGGCGGGCGGGCCTCGCTGCGGGTGAGCCTGGCGCCGGCCAATCCCTTCGCCGCCGCAGCGGTGGCCTACGCCTCCGCCGACGGCAGCGCCGCCGCCAACAGCGATTATCTGCCGGTCAGCGGCACGCTCGCCTTCCCCGCCGGGACGACGGCGCTGACCGTGACGCTGGACACAGTTGAGGATCGGCTCGACGAGCCTGACGAAACCGCCTCGCTCATCCTCCAGCCTGTCCGCGGCGTGGCGCTCGGCGCGGCGCCGGCGACGGTGACAATCGTCGATGACGACGCGGCGGCGGTGCTGGTGGCGCAGGCCGGCCCCCTGATTACGACCGAGGATGGCGGGACCGCCTCCTTCACCGTGCGGCTGGACAGCCAGCCCTTCTCGCCGGTGACGATCCCGGTCTCCGTCAGCGATTCCAGCGAAGCCCAGCTCTCGACGACAGCGCTGATTTTCACCGCCAGCACGTGGGACCAGCCGCAGCAAGTCACTGTCACCGGGCTTGATGACACGCTGCGCGACGGCAACGTGGCCTATCAGGTCGTCCTGGGCCAGGCCGTGAGCGGCGATCCGGCCTATGCGGCGATCAACCCGCCGGACCTCACGGCGGTCAATCTCGACAATGAAGGGTATGTGGTCTATGCGCCGCTGGCCCTCAAGGCTGCGCCGATCCCGACCCTGCCGGTGCGCCTGGCGCCCGAGCTGGGCATCTTGCCTGTGACCCAGCAGGGCGCGGTGTTTTATCAGGCTGTGGCCACGGTGCGCTACGATGGCGGCCCCGTGCTGCTGGCGGGCAACGCCGCCGGCACCGCGCCGTCGTGCGTCGACGATCGCATGACGCTGGTGGTCACGCGGCCCGATGGCACGGAGCGGACCTTCTCTTATCAGTGCCTGGCGCCCGGCCAGCCGCCCGCGCCCCTGCCGCCGACCGATTTCTCGTCGTATCTGCAGCCCGGCGTCAACACCATCGCGATCGAATACCGCGATGTCTTCGGCTCGGTGACGTCGGCGACGGAGCTGTGGCTCGCCCGCTGAGCCTGTCTGTTCCGATAGAAACGCCGCAGCCCGCACCGATTTTCGGTGCGGGCTGCGGCGGTTGCCGGCGCCGCAGCGCGGCTAGTACGAGGGCTGGGCCGGCTGGTCGCCGACGCTGGCCTCGACGCCCTGGAGCGCGCGGATGGCCTCGCGGTCGTACTTGAGGATGGGCCGGCGGGCGGCGCCGACCTCGTCGAGCCGGCGGACCGGGGCGGTGGTCGGCGCCTCGTGCAGCAGCTCGGGCTGCTCGGCCGCCTCGCGGGCGATCGCGTGCATCGCGGCGACGAACCGATCAAGGTTGCGCTTGGACTCAGTCTCGGTCGGCTCGATCATAATCGACTCGCTGACGCTGATCGGGAAGTAGACGGTCGGCGGGTGGAACCCGTAGTCGATCAGCCGCTTGGCGATATCCAGGGTGCGGATGTCCGGCGCGGCGGCCAGCTTGCCCTGGAGCACCACCTCGTGCATGCAGGTCCGGTCGTAGGCCACCGGGTAGGCGCCCTGGAGCTTGACCCGCAGGTAGTTGGCGTTGAGCACCGCGTTGTCGCTGATCTCGCGCAGGCCGGCGGCGCCGAGCATGCGGATGTAGGTGTAGGCGCGGACGAACATGCCGAAGTTGCCCTTGAAGGCTTTGACCCGGCCGATGCTTTTCTCCGGCGTGTGGCGGCCGTACTGGCCGTTCTCGTGGGTGACGATCGGCCCAGGCAGGTAGGGCGCCAGGAACGACTTGCAGCCCACCGCGCCGCAGCCGGGGCCGCCGCCGCCGTGGGGCGTGGTGAAGGTCTTGTGCAGGTTGTAGTGCATGAAATCGAAGCCGACGTCGCCCGGCCGCACGATGCCGAGGATGGCGTTGAAGTTGGCGCCGTCGCCGTACATCAGGCCGCCGGCGGCGTGGACGATCTCGGCCACCTCGCGCACATGCTCGTCGAACAGGCCCAGCGTGTTGGGGTTGGTCAGCATCAGGCCGGCGGTGCGCGGCCCGACTTTGGCCCGCAGGTCGGCGAGGTCGACGTTGCCCCGGGCGTCGGTGCCGATCTCCACCACCTTGAAGCCGACCATCGCCGCCGTGGCCGGGTTGGTGCCGTGGGCCGAGTTGGGGCACAGCACCTCGTCGCGCTGATCGTCGCCCCGGTCCAGGTGGTAGGCGCGGAAGACCAGGATGCCGGCGAACTCGCCCTGGGCGCCGGCCGCCGGCTGGAGACAGACTTGGTCGAAGCCCGAGATCTCGGCCAGCAAGCTTTGCAGCTCGTAGGAGAGCTGGAGCGCGCCCTGGACCGAGGCTTCGTCCTGGAGCGGATGGATGTGGGCGAAGCCCGGCAGCCGCGCCGCCTCCTCGTGGATCTTGGGGTTGTACTTCATGGTGCAGGAGCCGAGCGGGTACATGCCGGTGTCGATGCAGAAATTGCGCTGCGAGATACGGGTGAAGTGGCGCGTCACTTCGGTTTCGCTCAGCTCCGGCATGCCGGCCAGATCGTCATCGCGCAGCAGGCCGGCCGGCAGCTCGGTCTCCGGCACGCCAATCTCTGGCAGCCAGGCGCCGATCTTGCCAGCGCCGCTCAGCTCGAAAATCGGTGGTTCGAATGTGTTCATGTCCTAGCCTTTCAGCGCCGCGACCAGCCGGTCGATGTCGGCCGGCGTGTTCAGCTCGGTGACGCAGACCAGCATCGCGTCGCCCAGGTGCGGGTAGTCTTTGCCCAGATCGTAGCCGCCGATGATCGAGGCGAACTCCAGCGCCGTGGCGATCTCGCTGACCGGCCGCGGGCAGCGCACGACGAACTCGTGGAAGAACGGGCCCTGGCCGACGATCTCGAAGCCCTCCAGCTTGGCGATTTCGGCCGCCGCGTAGTGGGCGCGGTGGTAGCAGATCTCGGCGACCTTGCGCAGCCCCTGCTTGCCCAGCAGCGACATGTAGATCGTCGCCGCCAGCGCCATCAGGCCCTGGTTGGTGCAGATGTTGCTGGTGGCCTTCTCGCGCCGGATGTGCTGCTCGCGGGTTTGCAGCGTCAGCACGTAGCCCAGCTGGCCGTTGAGATCGGTGGTGGCGCCGACCAGCCGGCCCGGCATTTTGCGCAGCAGCTTCTCGGTGCAGGCGAAGACGCCCAGGTACGGCCCGCCGAAGCTCAGCGGGATGCCGAGCGGCTGGCCCTCCGCCACCACGATGTCGGCTCCGGCGTGGCCCGGGGCCTGGAACAGGCCCAGCGCGATCGGGTTGGTCGCCACGATCAGCAGCGCGCCAGCGGCGTGGACGGCCTCGGCGATCGGCTTCAGGTCGCGCAGCGTGCCCAGGAAGTCCGGCGTCTGCACGATGAAGCAGGCGGTTTTCTCATCGACCAGCGCCAGCGCCTCGTCGAGGCCGGCCTCGGGCCGCTCGTCGCCGGTGATCTGCACGCCCAGCCCTTGCAGGTAGGTGCGCAGGACGCCGCGGTACTGCGGATGGACCGTCGGCGCGACCACGATTTTGCGCCGGTTGCGGGTCGAGTTCAGCGCCATGATCGCGCCCTCGGCCAGGGCGGTCGCGCCGTCGTAGTGCGAGGCGTTGGCCGCGTCCATGCCCAGCAGCGCGCACATCAGCGACTGGTACTCGAAGATCGCCTGGAGCGTGCCCTGGGCGATCTCGGGCTGGTAGGGCGTGTAGGCGGTGTAGAACTCGGCGCGCCGCAGCAGCGAGTCCACCGCCGACGGGATGAAGTGATTGTAGGCGCCGGCCCCGAGGAAGCAGGCGTTGGTCAGCACGTCGGCGTTCTTGGCGCTCAGGCGGCGCAGCTCGCGGGCCATCTCGGCCTCGCTGAGCGGTGCGGGCAGGTCGAGGGTCGGGAACCGCACGTCGGCGGGCACTACCTCGAACAGATTGTCGACCGACTGCGCGCCGATCGCCTGGAGCATCTCACGGCGGTCGCTGTCGGTGATGGAAATGTAATGTGACATAATGTTCCTTCGCTGCGGGCGCGGCGATGCGCCCGGCGTCACTTGCTCGCTTCGTCCTCGACGACCTGCTCGTAGGCGGCTTTGTCCAGCAGATCCTCCAACCCGCCGGCGACCGTGATCTTGACCAGCCAGCCCGCGCCGTACGGGTCGCTGTTGACGGTCTCCGGCGCGTCCAGCAGCGCTTCGTTGATCTCCACGACCTCGCCGCTGACCGGCAGATAGACGTCGGAGGCGGCCTTGACCGACTCGACCACGCCGAACGAATCGCCGGCGCCGAAGCTCGCGCCCACGTCCGGCAGCTCGACGAACACGATGTCGCCGAGCGCATGCTGGGCGTAGTCGCTGATGCCGATCGTCGCGGTGTCGCCCTCAACCTTGATCCACTCGTGGGACTTGGCGTACTTCAGGCCGTCGGGAGTGTTGTAAGCCATGGAATCCTCCTGCTAAAAGAACCGCGCCCGCCGCGTGCTATTTTTTATAGCGCGATTTGTAGAACGGCGCCTTGACCACCTGGGCGCGTACCGGCTTGCCGCGAATGATAACATCGACTTCGTCGCCGATTTTCACGGCCTTGGCCTTCACCAAGGCGTAGGCCAGGTTTTTGCCCAGCGTCGGCGCCGGCATGCCGCTCGTCACGGCGCCGATCTCGCCCCCGTCGAGCGCGGCGACCGGGTAGCCCTGGCGCGCGATGCCGCGGCCGGTCATCTCCAGGCCGATCAGCGTGCGGGCCGCGCCGCGCTCCTTGATGTCGCGCAGGGCCTCGGCGCCGATGAACGGCCCCTTGTCGAGCTTCACCACCCAGCCCAGCTTGGCCTCGTAGGGATTGATGTCGCGCTCGATCTCGTGGCCGTAGAGCGCCAGCCCCGGCTCGAAGCGCAGGCTGTCGCGCGCGCCCAGCCCCACCGGCTGCGCCCCGTGCTCCGCGCCCACCGCCAAAATCGCGTTCCAGACCTCGACGGCCTTTCCGGCCGGGATGAAGATCTCGAAGCCGTCCTCGCCGGTGTAGCCGGTCCGCGAGACATAGCCCTTGGCGCCGGCCGCGACCGCCGCGCGGATGCCGTGGAACGGGATCGCCGCCACGTCGATGTCTGTCAGGTGCCCCAGGATGTGCTCAGCTTTCGGGCCTTGCAGCGCCAGCATCGCCAGCTCGTCCGAGCGGTTGGCGAGCGTGATGTCGAAGCCGGCCGTGTGCTGGTTGAGCCACTCCCAGTCCTTGTCGGCGTTGCCGGCGTTGACGACGATCATCCACTCGTCGGGGCCGAGATGATAGGTGAAAATGTCGTCGACGATCCCGCCGTCCTCGTAGCACATGATCCCGTAGTCCGACTGGCCGATCTCGGTCTTGCTGACATCGAAGGTGTCGATCAGCTGGATGAAGCGCTCGCTGTCCGGTCCGGTGACCCAGAAGCGCGCCATGTGGCTGATGTCGAACAGGCCGGCGGCGTTGCGCGTCGCGTTGTGCTCCTCGATGATCCCGCTGTACTGGACCGGCATGTCCCAGCCGCCGAACTCGACCATCTTGGCGCCATGCTCGCGGTGGCGGGCGTTGAGCGGTGTTTGTTTCATTCAACCTCCTGTTAGTTGTAATACCAGAAATGTGGTAAGACGCATAAGCCAATCAGCCCAAGGGCGATAACCGCCAGCAGCAGCTTGCCGCCCGGCGGGAAGCGGAACGGCGGCTCGGCCGGCGGGACATGGAGCCCGTCGCGGTCATTGCGGGGTGATTGTTCCACGCCGGCTCCTCAAGGCAGCACGCTTAAGACAAGCGCCAAGGCCAGGAGCGCTCCGAGCGCGATCGTCAGCGCCTTGGTGCGGACCTGCGCCTCCATGCTCGGCACGAACAAGCCCTGGTTGGCCGATCCGTCCCCGGCGGTCGGCAGCGGCTGGCAAAACAGGGCGAACGCGCGCGGCGACGCAAAGTGCGGGTAGGTCGCCGAGTGGTCGTCGGGCTGGTGGGCCATGATCATGCAAAAGATGGGAATGAGCGCGGCGTAGATGATCTCATCGGCGCTGCGCCACCCAAACGCCCAGCTGGCGCCGGCGCTCAGCGCCAGAAAGGCCGCCCAGGAGCGGAGCAGCTTCCAATACTGGCCGCTGCCGGTGCGGCGGGCGGCCAGCCAGTAGGCCGCCGCGAGCCAGGCGCAGACCGCCAGCTCGCAGGCCGCCAGGCTGATCATCGGCTTTGTCATACGCAGTCCCCGCGCAAGCCCAGGCTGCGGGCGGGGCGAACGGGCCGGCGACTACCCATCGCGCCGCTCGCTTCCCGGCAGCGGCGGGCGGAACGTGAACACGTCGCGCGAGCTGGCGTAGCCGGGATAGTGGATCGGGTCGCTGCGGTTGGTCAGGATCGCGAACAGCGACCAGAGCGAGACCGCCATGAACACCGCGCCGATCGCCGCCGAGTCCAAGAGGACCATCAGCGCGATGATGCTCCCGAGCAGAAAAACTTGGCCCACAGCCAAGCCCAGGTAGCGGCTCCGGCGCGTGCGCAGGAAGGCTGCGCCGTAGGCTGCGGCGGCCCAGAGCTGCATGATAGATTGAAGCGCGGCGACGGCGATTTGCGGCGTGGTCATCGGCTCATCTCCTTGCGGTCCATGCGGGATTGGCGTAGCGCTGCTCGCGCAGCTCGGCGGCCAGCGCCCACTCGGCGGCGGTCGGCTCGCCGGGCGCGAAGGCGAGGCCCCAGCTTTGCTCGAAGCCGGCGATCAGCGCGGCGACGGCGTCATCCCAGCTTGGGGCCGGCAGCAGCTCGTCGAGCGCAACCATGCGGGCGGCCAGGGCGTCGGATGAAAGGTCGGGCGGCAGCCGCAGCAGGCGGTGGAGGCGGGCGGCGTCGGCGGAGAGGAGCAGCGTGCCGTGCTGCAACACCGCGCCGCCGGTGCGGGTCTGGGCGCTGCCGAGCAACTTGCGCCCGCCGGCGACAATCTCGAAATCGCCCGGTGTGTCGAAGCAGGCTGCCGAGTGATCGGCGCCGCTTGCGGCCTGGGCGGCCCACTCGGCGGCGAGGCCCAGCGCGCGCAGCCCGGCCAGGAGCGCCGCGCTGATTGTACGATAGGAGTCGAGAATCCGTCCACCGAGGCCGGGCGTGCCGGCGGGGGCGGCGAGGCTGTAGGTCACTTCGCGGTCGTGGAGGATGGCGCGGCCGCCGGTGGGCCGCCTGACGATGGCGACGCCCTCGGCGGCGCAGGCCGCTTGGTCGGCGTCGCGCTCCAGGCGCTGGAAATAGCCCAGCGACAGGCAGGCCGGCTGCCAGCGGTAGAAGCGCAGCGTGGGCGGTGCGTCGCCCCGGCCGGCCGCGCGGGCCAGGGCATGGTCGAGCGCCATATTGGTCGCGCCGTCGAGCGGCGGCGAGAGGATGAGTCGCCAGCGGGAGTCGGCCATGGAACCTCTTAAAACAAACAAAGACAGGCGGTCGCGCCTGTCTCTGTCCATGGACCTGAAAGATTCCCCTCGCGGGTTACTTCGTCGGTGCAGCGGGCCGCGGTGCGGCGGCTGCTCTCCAGAGTGCTGTCAGGAGGCGGTCGGGGGGCCTGAAAGGTTCGTTCCTGGGTGGCAGCTCAGAAACTTGCTTCGTCGGCGATCACGTCGTGATGCTTTCCCGCGTCCATCATTCAGCCAGTGTTTAATTGTGGACTAGTATACGGCCGTCGGGGTGGCTGGTCAACTTACTTGGCGCGATAATCGCGCAGACCGATCACCACGGGAATGATGGAGCTGAAAACCAGCAGCATCGCCCAGAAAAAGATCATAACCATCGGATGCGTCTCCTACTGCTTACGTGCCAGTGCCAGAGCTGCCTCTCTACACGTCGTAGGATCAAAGCAAGCCTCGTGCCAGCGCGCTTATTATATGCGCAGGAATTCACAAGAGTTACGTCTCAGCTTGGCTCGTTGCCTGACGCCTGGCTGATATCTGGCTGATATCAGAGCAAGCGCTTGACCGAAAGGCGGGCGAGGCGGTAGGGCCCGGCTGGATCGATTGCGGCTTTGCGCAGCGCCAGCGCCAGCTGCTCGTCGGCGCGCTCGATGCCGGCGATCTGCGGCAGCGCCACGCCGGCTTTGCGCCCGGCGCGCACCAGCAGGCCGCAGGCGGCGGGATCGTGGCCGTCCAGGGCCGCGAGCGGCTCGATCGCCTCGATCAGATCGACGACGTAGCCCAGGTCCGGCAGCTCGGCGGGCGCCACCGGGCTGAAGCGCGGGTCGCGGGCCGCCGCGCCGACAGCATGGCCGATCACCTCCGCCGCCAGGCTCGGCCCCAGCGGCCGGACGCTGCCCAGGCTGCCGCGCAGCGCGCCCTGTTTGATCAGGGTGACGAAGGCGGCGCCGGGCCCGGCTTGGTCCGGGGGCAGCGGCCGGGGCGGCGCGATGATCCGATGCTCGCGGACAAAGGTCTCGACCGCGATCGCGGCCAGCTTGACCAGCGGATGGACCGGGGCCTGGTTGGGGATTCGCGGCTCGTCCATCAGGTGGCCTGCGGCCGTTTCTTGAACAGCGAGGTGCGCAGGTAGAGCTGGGTGGCGCAGTTGTCGCAGAGGCCGTCGGTGACGCCGATGATTTTGCTCTGGCCTTCGCGGCGCTCGACCACCGCCCAGCCGCAGCCCGGGCAGCGGGTGGTCTCGTGGGCGTCGGTGCCGTAGACGTGCTTGAGCCCGGTGGCCTGGGCGACCTGGCGGGCGGCGTTGGCGGCGGCGGTATCGGTGTCCTGGGCCGGGATGATCCGCCAGGGGATGTCCGCGCCGAGGGTCGCCAGCAGCCACTTGGCGATCGCCTCCAGCTCGCCGCTGCTGTCGTTGATGCCGGTCGAGATCGGCGTCGTGATCTCCAGGTGGCAGCCCCAGTGCTTGACGGCCCGCTCGGCGCCCGCCAGCACGCCCTTCCACTCGCTGACGCCGGTCAGCTTGGCGTAGGCCTCCTTGCTGAAGCCGTAGACATAGAGATTGATGCCGTCGAGATAGGGGCCGATCTGATCGAGGGCGGCGCGGGTCCAGAAGCCGCCGGTGACCACGCCGGTGACGCGGCTGCCGGCGCGGGCCAGGCGCATGCCTTCGAGCAGGTACTCGTGGTTGACCACCGGGTCGTTGTAGGTCCAGATCACGCCGCGGGCCAGCCGCTCCTGGGCGAACTTGACGGCGCGCTCGGCGTCCAGCGCCCGCTGCTTGGCCGGGTCGGCGGGCAGCAGGGCGTAGTGGGCGGCGTCTTGCTGGGCCGGGAAGGGCGTGCCCCAGCTGCCCAGGCTGAAGACCATCGCGTCGGGGAAGAAGTGGCGGAAACCGTAGTCCTCGATCGGGCTCAGCTGGGCGGCTGAGATATAGGTGTCGCTGAGCACGACAATCTCATCGCCTTCACGGCGCCGCACCAGGCAGCGCCCGTCCTGGCCCGGTTGAAGGACGCAATGCCATTGGCACACCTCGCAGCGCAGCCCGTCTTGCTGGCGCGACACTAACTCGGTAATCTGCATAGGTTCCTCTCCTGCTGCTGGCCCGGAGTCTGCTTGTGTACCGTACAGTATATGCGAGATCGTTCATTGTGCTTTCACAAGAGTAGATTATAATGCGTACGAGGCGTCGCACCCTGCCGCGAGGCGGCGACACACACAACCTAAAGGAACAATTTGTATGAGTTCAACACCACTCAACGACCGCCTGGATCAGCTCAAGGGCGACGAGGACCGGCTGCGCCCCGTGCGGCTGGAACCGGCTCCCCCGCCCCCCGATCCCGCCGATGATCCGATCGATGTCGATGTCGAGCTGGCCGCCGAGGCCACGGTGGCCAGGCGCAAGCCGCGCGCGGTGATCAAGGAGCTGCTGGAGACTGTCGTTTTTGTGTTGTTGGTGTTCTTCATCGTCCGCGGCCTGCTGCAAAACTTCAAGATCGAAGGGCTCAGCATGTTCCCGACCATGAAGGACAGCCAGTACATCCTGGTCAACAAGGCGGTCTATTTCCACTTCGATGTCAACGCGCCGCTGCGCCTGCTGCCCGGCCGCAGCGAGCTGCCCGGCAAGGTGGTCTATCCCTTCCACACGCCCCAG
>DASWWB010001071.1:0-2674 GCA_036406115.1 Herpetosiphonaceae bacterium | reverse complement strand
CCCGCGCCGGATCAAACCGCCGACGACGAGGGCGCCGCGCGCTCGCTGCGGTAGAGCAGGGCCAGCGCCCCCAGCAGGCAGATTCCGCCGAGCAGGCTGCGCGGGCCCAGTTGCTCGCCGAACAGCGCCCAGGCCAGCACGGTGGCCGTCAGCGGCTCCAGCAGCGTGAGGAGGCTGGCGGCGGTCGCCGAGGTCTCGCGCATGCCGCTCAGGAACAGGGCGTAGGCCAGCGCGCTGGGCACGACGCCGAGATACACCAGCAGCAGCCAGCCGCCGAGCGGATAGGCGGCGACAAAGCCGGCGGGCGCGGCGCAGGCCAGCAGCATCAGCGCGCCGCTGCTGAAACTGACAGCGGTGGTTTGCAATGGATGGCAACGGTCGGCCAGCTTGCGCCCGGCGATCGTCATGGTGGCGTAGCCGGCGCCGGAGCCCAGCGCCAGCAGGATGCCCGCCGCGCTGTTGCGGCCGGCTGCCGGCCCCAGCTCGACCAGCAGCGCCGTCCCAGCCAGCGCCCCGGCCAGCGCCAGCAGCTTCGCGCCGCTCAGCCGCTCGCCCAGCGCCGGGATCGAGATCGCGGCGACAAAGACTGGCGCTGTGCAGAGCGTGACAAGCGTGGCGACCGCCACGCCGATCTGGCTGATCGCGGCGAAGAAACAGACTTGGTAGAGGCCGAGCATGGCGCCGATCAGCGCCATCCATGCCAGGTCGCGGCGGGCGATCCGCCACATGCCCCGGCCCAGCCGCCGCCAGCCGAAGGCCAGCAGAACCGGCGCCGCCAGCGCCAGGCGCCAAAATCCGATCGAAAGCGCGTTGGTGGATGCCAGGCCGTAGATGGTTTGGGTGGTGACGCCGACGGTCCCCCAGAGAACCGCCGCCGCCGTGATCGCGCCGATGCCGCGGCTCCGGGCCGCGCGCTCGCTGTGCTGCATAGCAATCTTCCTTTCAATGACAGCTGAAATCAGAGCCAATGAAGGGCGGGATGCCAAACAGCGCCTGGCGCTGCGCGTCAGGCGTGGGGTGCTTGGAGCGTCTGTCCCGCCCTAGCGAGCGGCGACGGGCGGGGAAATATTGAAGGGGAGGCTGCGCATATCGTTCATCCTAGCGGAGCCGCCGATTGCCGGCGGCGCTGGGATGATACCACGGATTCGCGCGGCCGGTTCGGCCCGCTTTTGCCGCGAACGGCGGATTCGGTGATAATACGGCGGTTCAAGCGATAAGGAGATCCAGCATGCGCTACCTGGTGAATAACGCCCGTCTGGTTGACTCGTCGGGCGAGCATGATAATCGGGCGCTGATTGTCGACGGCCAGCAGATTGAATCCGTCGATCCGACCGACGCGGAGGGGCTGGCTGAGATCAACGCCGCCGGGTTGATCGTGACGCCGGGCTTTGTCGATGTCCATACCCACGGCGGCGGCGGCTTCAATCTCCACACGCCCAATCCCGATGAGATCCGCTCGTTCAGCCGCTGGGCGCCCTCCACCGGCACCACCTCTTATCTGGTCGGTGTCGTCGGCGTGCCGGGCGGCCTGCCCGCCGAGCAGATCGGCGCGGCGGTCCAGGCGATCAAGATCCCCGGTAAAGTCGGCGCCGAGGCGCTCGGCATCCATCTCGAAGGCCCGTACATGAGCCCGGAGCGCCGCGGCGCCCACGATCCCTCCTGGCTGCGGACGCCCAGCGCCGCCGAGACCAGCGAGCTGCTGGATTTGGTCCAGGGCACGCTGCGGCTCATCACGCTCGCGCCGGAGCTGGCCGAGGCCCATGCCCTGGTCCGCGAGCTGGTCGCCGCCGGCGTGACGGTCAGCCTGGGCCACAGCGACGCCACCTACGAGCAGTCGCGCCAGGCCATCCAGCTTGGCATCACCCACGCCACCCATTGCTTCAACGCGATGCGCCCGCTCCACCACCGCGAGCCCGGCCCGCTGGGCGCGATTGTCGAGGCCCCGACGGTGCGCGGCGAGCTGATCGCCGACGGCGTCCATGTCCACCCCGCCGCCCTGCGGGTGCTCATCCGCGCCCTCGGCCCCGAGCGCACGATTATTGTGACTGACGCCCTGGCCTGCGCCGGCGTGCAGAACGCCACCTTCACCTTCGCCGGCCAGACGGCCCAGGTGATCGACGGCGTCGCCCGCCTGGCCGACGGCACGATCACCGGCAGCGTGCTGACGATGGATCAGGCGCTGCGCAATCTGGTCACGCTGCTTGAGCTGCCGCTGCACCAGGCGGTCGGCATGCTGACGGTCAATCCGGCCTACTCCGCCGGCAGCGCCCACCGCAAGGGGCGCCTGGCCGCCGGCTACGACGCCGATCTGCTGCTGTTCGACCAGGATTTGCGGCTCCAGGCCACGATTTGCCGCGGCGCCCTGGCCTGGTCCGCCGAGGAGATTCGCCCGCGCCTGGCGCCGCTGCTCGCCGACGAGCGGCCCAAGCCCGACGCCGCCTAGCCCCGGCGGGCCCTGGCCCGGCGCCAGCCCAGCCCGAGGATCAATGCCAGCGCGAGCGCCAGCCCCGCCGTCCAGGAGCTTGAGTCTCCGGCCGCGGGCTGGCGCTCAATGACGCCGCGCCGCTCCAGGTCGGCCCGCACTTCGCCGGCGGTCACGTCTTTCGGATACACCCAATTGCGCTGGTCATCGATCCCCTGGGTTCGGCGAATCCACTCCTTGTCAACGAGCGGG
>DASWWB010001070.1:0-8823 GCA_036406115.1 Herpetosiphonaceae bacterium | reverse complement strand
GCCGATTTCCGATCAAACCATCCTGGCGGTCCTCGGCGCGCCAGCCGGCGCCAGCGCCGCCCCGCCAGCCAGCGTCCCCCTGCTGTTCTTCGACACCACCGGCGACATCTGGCTGGATAGCCAGCGCCTCCAGATCAAGCTGCCCAATCTCCAGCGGCGCTGCATGAACTATCTCTGGCAGCACCGCCACCGCAGCGTCAGCATCGAGGAGCTTATCAGGGCGATTTATGACGATCAAAGCCTGCACGAGCGCGGGGACCCGGTCAACAGCTGCTACAAGCTGATCACCCGGCTCCGCGAGCGGATCGATCCGGGCAAACTGCATCTCAATCGCTATATCGAGCCGCTGGACGGCGTGGGATTCGTGCTGCGGAATTTTCGTAACGAGCACCCAGCGAACGATTAATGTCCGTCAAATGTCCGCCAATCTTCCATCGAATACACTTGGGTCCCGTGTGACGGTTGTGTATGATGGGGCTCAGATAGCGTTGGACAAACCACGGACATATCGCTGATCCCCCAACGCTATCCGCCAGCAATGACGCCCAAGCCGCTGGCGAAGGAGCCATCGCTATCCTTCGGGCAGCCGGCGGCATGACGCGCCCCGCCTGGGGTCTAGCCTATGCACCAGATTGGCGGTATCCCATTCATGAGCCTACCATACGCTGCATTTTCTTCGATCAATATCGAGCGGGCGTCGGTTATCGAGCTGGTGCAGGAGCGCCTTGCAACGATTAAACCGCCGACCAGCCCTTATGATTCCTCAGCACAGCCTGGCGAAATGCCCATCATCAATCTCTATGGCATCACCGGGATTGGCAAAACGATGGTGATACGCCAGCTTTTCAGCCATTTTTATGCGACAACCAGCCTGATATGGTGCGATTTCCAGGGCGACGCCCACGACCAGCCGCAGGCGACAACATGGCATGCCATTATCGACCATCTGCGCGACGCCGCGCCCGGCCTCGAGCACCTGAGCGACAGCGTCCTCAACACCCCAAACGGCCCGATTGACCCCCGCGAAACCAAACTTTCCTGCCAGACCAGCTTCCATCCGGGAGCCCCGCTGATCGTCCTGCTGGACCATCTCGACGGGCTGCCGTACTGGAAAAGCTTCCAGGAGCATTTTCTGCGCCCCCTGGTTGAGCAACAGAATATCGTCGTTGTCTGCACCAGCCAATCGCCGCTTTTCTGGCACTTCTGGGAGCTCCGCGACCAATGCCAGCTCTACGGCCTAGAGCCCTTCGCCGCCGAAGAAACCGAGGCATTCCTCCAACGGATCGGCTGGGAATTGCTCAGCAGGAATATCCAGTCCCTGACTCAGGGCTACCCCATGGCCATCGTCAACTTGTTGGCCACCTGGGGCGACAAGGATGATGATGACGCGGAGGCCGAGGGCGGGTCGCCCGCGCGAGCGCAGCTCCTGGCCGGGCTTTCACAGGCGGCCGCCGAGGTGCTTGCGACAACCGCCATCCTCCGCCGGATCGACATCGCGGCCCTGCGGATCTTGCTGGCGTCATTCCTGCCGCACTGGTCGGATTCGACCCATGCCCAAAAGCAACTGGTCGAGGAGATCTTGCCCGAGCTTCATGGCAGCGGCCACGTCCTCAACCACCCGCAGGGCTATCGCTACAAGCCAGCCATGCGCAAGCGCTACGAGCGGGAGCTGGCAGCCGACGATCCGCAGGGCTACCGGGCGCTGAACGAGGCCGCCGCCGCGCTCTACGCCGATTGGGTCCAGCGCGAGCCAGTCACCAGAAAGCACGCCTTCAATGAGTGGCTGTACCATTCCTGCGCCCTGGCGGAGAGCGCCGCCGCGCCGGATCGCGCCGCATGGTCGGCGCAGCTTGACCAGCTCTTCAGACGGGCCCAGCTGATCGGCCTGGGGCTGGCGGTCCAAGTCTATAAAGATACGGAGCTGGTGGAGCGCCTGCGCGCAAACCAGCTCTTTGATGAGGTGGACGCGCGACTCAGGCAGCTCCAGTCGTCGCAAGCGGATATCACGCTGCTCACCCAGCACGAGCGGATCCGCTACCGCCAAGCCTTCATCCGCTATCTCGAAGATCGCCTCCAGATCACCCAGATGCTCAAGGAGCTGCCGTTATCGTTCGAGGAGCTGCTGGATATCATGACTGCTGGCGGGCGCGATGATTTTGACCATGTGACCTTGCAGCAGAACGTGAGCCAAAACCGCCCCGACAGCAAGATCAAGCAGGGCGCAATCAACGATGTGATCACCAAGCTTAGCACCCGGGGCATTTTGATCTTTCACCGCCGCAAGTACCAGCTCCACCCGCTGCTCCGACAGCTTGTCGCGGTCGCCTCGAAAGGTTTCCGAACTGTGCATCTCGCAGAGCCCGCTCCCCATCATGCCTAGATGCACGCAGTAAGGGATATGTATGTGCGCTTTTGAAAAATTGCCGTGGCATGTGGGCCATAACGAGCAGAAGAAGGCACTCCTTGACTGGTCGAGCGATATTATCACGGATCCCCGCTGCTACGCCATGTATTTCGAAGCGCGGGGCGGGCTTGGCAAGACACACCTGCTCTCGCTCTATCCCCAGCTCGTCTTGCAGGCCAGCGAGCAGCAGCCCGAGCTGACGCGCCTGCGGATCACGAACATCGTCGATTTTTATAACTTTGAAAGCCGCAGCCCGCTTGTCATCGAGCAGCGGCTGATCGAAGGGCTGAAATACGCAAGCGGCGCCGAGTGGCACGCGCTGCCGCCGGAGGAGGTCGACACCGCGTTCCGGGCCTACAACGAAATGCTTGAGCAGCGGCGGCGGTCGATCTCGGGCCGCGCAAAAACCGCGATCACGGCAATGGACTTGCACCGGGCCTTCATCGAGTGCTGGAACCGCCTGGCGCGCAGCCATCCGCTGGTTATCCGCTTCGATACCGTGGAAACGCTCCAAAATCAGACGGCGCCGCCCGAAGCGCTGATCAATATCGAGCTGCAATTCCTCGCCGCTCACGGCGATATGCCGCCATCGGCGATCGGCATCGAGTCGGTGCAGCAGTGGATGACCGCGGTGCTGCCACGCCTCGAGCACACCTTGGTGATCATGAGCGGGCGCCCGGTCGGCGGCAGCGAGTTCATCCAATCCCTGATCCAGCACGGCGTCCTCAGCGACGACGCCAGGTACGTGCTCGAACCCCTCAGCGACCTCAGCGACATTCGCGACTATCTCAGCGGCTGCGGGGTCAGCGGGATCGAGCGCTTCAAGGATAACCGGCTCCAGCAGATCAAGGAATTCACCGAAGGCTATCCCCTGATGCTGACATGGTACGCCGAGCTCTTCCGCTCGGACTGGGCGTTTCCGCCGAATGTCTTGCACGCGAGCAGCAGCCTGCGCCGAATCAATCTTGAGGAGCGCCTGATCGAGACCATCCTGCATCCGCTCAATCTCGCCGATTCCGCAACCCGCACGCTGGCCTACTGCTTTTATTTTCTCGGCTACGCCCGGCGCGGCCTGACCCGCGACGAACTGCGCCAGCTGTTCGACGAGATGAAACTGGAGCGCGACGACGTCGTGCTGGAGCAGCTGGAGTACCTGTCGCTGATCAAGACCATCTCCTGGCAGCAGTCGGTGTCGTTCTTCTTGCACGACGAGGTGGCGCGGCTGCTCGACACCAGCGGCATCCTTGGCCCCCTGGGCATGGGCGAGGCAACCCTGCGTTTTTTGAGCGAGAACAGCCGCCGCTACCTGGACCAGCGCGAAGCGCTGCCCATGCGCAACCAGGCGCCCAGCGTCGACGACGGCCTTGTCTCCCAGCAGTCCGACCAGGTGGCCCGGCTCAAGGCCATGTCCTCCCACATGTATTATGAGCTCACGCGGCACTTCCAGGTTGGCTACTGGGCCTACGTCGTCTATATGGACCAGCTGCTCGGCGAGCGCCGCGTGGATGACGCGATGGTGCTGGCAGACGCCTTCTGGAGCACGCTCGAATACCGCGTGACCCATGACGGCCATGAGCGCCAACCCTACTACGAGCGGCTCCACGAATCGCCCTTGGAGCTTGAGGGGATTTTGCGCGACGAGCGCGTGCGGCAGGCAAAGCTGCTCCGCGCCATCGACCAGAACAGCCAAGCGCTGCAGCTCGTGACCAAGCTGCACGCCGAATTCACCAGGGACGAACAGATCGCGGCCTTAGGCTACCAGGCATCCGCCGATCCGCATTTGCACATCGACCTGAGCTTGGTGTGGGCGGCAACGACGATGTCGGAGGACATATCCCCGCGCGGCTGGGCGTTCGCGGACGCGCTGTACCGGGACATCATTGCCTTTCTGGAGGCGCCCTCGGCGGGAGCGCATGCGCTGCTCGAAACCCGCAAGCTCTTTTTCCTGGGGCAGGCGTACACGCTGCGCGGCCACTTGCTCTACCAGCAGGAGCGCTTCAGCGAAGCCATCGCCGACGCGCTCCGCGGACGGCGCGCCTTCAAGCAGCACCTGTTGAACCGACAGGACACCTCGGCGGAAAATCCGCAGATCCAACGCGACAATGTCATCCCCGATCTGGCCCAGGCGACCAACAACCTCGCCTACAATCTCGCGCAAACCGGCGAGCTCAAACGCGCCCTGCGCCTCACCAACGAAGTGATCAAAGAATATGTCGCGCATGTATCCGATTATCACCAGGCGCTGTTCTACAACACCCAGGCCCTCATCTACCTGTACCGCGGCCAGACCCACGAGGCCGAGGAGCCGATCCGGCTGGCAATCCGAGCGGCGGAGCAATCCGGCATCAACCGAGCGATCGGTCTGGTGACAGAGGGTCGCGCCAGGCTGGAGCAGGCCAAGATGTCGCGCCAGAACGTGCCGAATCCCGCGATCGAGCGCTACTACGAACAGGCCCTCCAGCATCTAGCGGAGGAATCGGGCACCCGGCGCTCCATCCTGGGCGCCCAGGCCAGCTTCTACCGCGCGATCAGCGCCCTCTATCACAATGAGCAGGACTACGGCCACGCGCGCCACTACAACGAGCTGGCACTCACGACCCTGGACGACGCCCTGGCCGCGATCGACGACGGACCTTCGGTGCGGCGCGCCGATCTTACCCAAGGCAAAGCGGTGATCCACATCAACATGGGCGAGTTCGACAAGGCGATAGCGGAGCTGGCCCAGGCGGAGGAGATGATGCAGCGCCCGATGCCGGAATACGGCCAGGTCGTAGCGGGCAAAATCGCCATCCAGCGCGCGATCATCGCGCTGGACCACGAGGCGAATGTGACGGAGGCCCTGCGGCTAATGACGATCGGCCTGGCGCGCGCCAATATCTTCGCGCCGCACCACCAGGTGCTGGATACCTTCGAGCAAATGATCCAGAACCGGATCAAGGGTATCAGCCAGCGCTATCCTAATGAATCGACAGAGTTTCTGAGCCTCCTGGACGAGTGGAACGCGACAGACTCTTTCAACCAGCTCCAATATCAGCAGCCCAACCCCCACCAATGGCCGTCAGCGTGGAATGCAGCCATCGGTTTTATGAGCATCATTCTGTAATAGGAAAGCAGCGTATGGGCACCAACAGCACGGCCCAGCCGGCCCGAAACTATCTTATTCTCGCTGACCAGGCTTCCGAGCGGGCGCCGGCCAATGATTGCAACTGCGCCTGCCCGTCGCCGCCGACGAGCGCTGATCGCCCGACCCAGCCCGCCGGCGCCATGCTGCGCGTCGCGACTGGGCTGCGGCTGACGGAGCTCGACGCCCAGCACCTGATCGCCTTTGTCCCGTCCTTCAGCAAGGTCGCCGTCATCAACGAGGCGACCCAGGGGCTGCTGGGAAGCTTCGCTACGGGGCGGTCGCTGGCTGGGGCGACCGAGGCTGAGCAGGCGGCCGCCAGCCGGCTGTATGAGCTGGGCTTGCTCCAAGCGATCGGGGACGCGCCGTCCCCGCCCGGCGCGTCCCCGGAGCTGATCGCATGGATGCATGTCACCAACGCTTGCAACCTGCGCTGCACCTATTGCTACCTGGATAAAACCAATGAGGCCATGAGCGCCGAAACGGGCCTGCAGTCCGTCGCCATGGTGTTTCGCATGGCGCAGACTCACGGCTACCGGCGCGTCTTATTCAAGTACGCCGGCGGCGAAGCCAGCCTCAATCTGCCGCTGGTCAAGAGCCTGCATCAGCATGCCCGCTCCCTCAGCGCCGAAACCGGCATCGAGCTTGACGGGGTGGTCCTCAGCAACGGGCTCGGCCTCACCCAAGGCAAGCTCGCCGTAATCCTCGATCTGGGGCTGAGGCTGATGATCTCGCTGGACGGGCTCGCCGCCTATCACGACGCCCAGCGGCCGACCGTCAATGGCAAAGGATCGCACCGCGCCGTATCTGCCAGCATCGAGCGCGCCCAGGCGATGGGAGTCCCGCTCTCCGTCTCGATCACGATCACCGAGCAAAGCGTCGCTGGGCTCGGCGAGGTCGTCGCCTGGCTGCTGGCGCGCGAAATCCATTTCACCCTCAACTTTTACCGCGAAAACGAGTGCAGCAGCAGCCGCGAGGAGCTGCGGCTGAACGAGCAGCATTTGATCGATGGGATGGAGGCAGTCTACGCGGTTATTCAGCGCAGCCTGCCGGCATACAGCCTGCTGGGGTGCCTGCTTGACCGCGCCAATCTCACCGCAGCCCATGGCCGCCCGTGCGCGGTCGGCGAAAACTATCTGGTGATCGATCACTATGGCAACATCGCCAAGTGCCAGATGGAGATCGAGCGGCCGGTGGCGACGATCTGGGACCAGGACCCCCTGCTGGCGATCCGGATCGATCCAGGCGGCGTGCAAAACATGCGGGTCGAGGCCAAGTCAGGATGCAAAGACTGCGAATGGCGCTACTGGTGCGCAGGCGGCTGCCCGATCGCCACCTTCCGCGCTACCGGCCGCTACGACGTGCAATCGCCCAACTGCGGCATCTACAAAGCCCTCTACCCATCCGTCCTGCGCCTGGAAGGCCTGCGGTTGCTCCGGCAGGGAACGGCGCATGTGTCCGCCACGCGGCGGCCCATGGGAGCGGAATAGACGCGGGATGGCCCCGGCCCGGCCTTGGTTTGGCAGCGCAGACGCCCTATGCTGTGACTATCACAGATCACATGCCGGCGTGAGGCGAGCTGCCTAGCGCCCCATCCAAGGAGGCCTCTATGCGTCCGCTGCTTTCGTATCTGGCCTTGGGTCTGCGCATCGCCCCGGTCAGCCTGCTCATCCTGATCGGCGGCGCCTGTCTCGTCCTGACCCACTACATCCATATCGGCTTTGTCGCGCCCGTGATCCTCTGTCTGGCGCAAGCTTCGCGCACCGCCGATGAGTCAAACAGCGCCTTCTACAATCCGCAACCCGACGCAACCAGCGGCGCGGAGGACGACCAGCAGCCTGCCGGATCCTACGCGCAACAGTCACGGCGCCAGGCCTAGCCGTTCGCCCGGGCCGCAGGCGGCGGGACCTTGCCCGCCGCCTGCACGCGGCCTACAGCCCCACCGCGCAGCCGTCCGCCCGCGTGTCGCTGCCGCCGACCAGCGCGCCGCTGGGCAGCCGCCAGATAATCTGGCCGCGGCCGAACTTGCCGCCCTCGGCGTCGGGCTGCACCTCGTGGCCGGAGCGTTGGAGCCCCTCGACAATATGGCGGGGCACGCCGTACTCCAGCAGCACGCCGCGGCCGCCGGTCACCTGCCAGCGCGGGGCGTCGAGGCTGGCCTGGGGGTTGAGCGCCCAGTCGATCGTATTGAGGATCATCTGGACGTGGCCCTGGGGCTGCATCGCGCCGCCCATCACGCCAAACGGGCCGATCGGATCGCCGTTGAGCGTCAGGAAGCCGGGGATAATCGTGTGGAAGGGCCGCTTGCCGGGGGCCAGCTCGTTGGGGTGGCCCGGCTCCAGCGAGAAGCAGGCGCCGCGATTCTGGAGCGCGATGCCGGTCTCGGGGACCACGATCCCCGAGCCGAAGCCCATGTAGTTCGATTGGATGTAGCTGACCATCATCCCGTCGCCGTCGGCGGCGCAGAGATAGACCGTGCCGCCCCCGGGCGGGCTGCCGGGGCCGGGATCGGCGGCGGCCTCGCTGATCAGGCGGCGGCGCTCGGCGGCGTAGCCCTTGTCGAGCAGGCCGGCGGGGGCGGGCGCCAGGTCGGGATCGGCGATGTAGCGGTGGGCGTCGGCGAAGGCCAGCTTCATGGCTTCGATCTGCAAGTGATAGGCGTCGAGCGACTCGCGGCCGAGGCGGGCCAGATCGTAGCCTTCGAGGATATTGAGGGCGATCAGCGCGGCGAGGCCCTGGCCGTTGGGCGGCAGCTCCCAGACATCGTAGCCGCGATAGGACGTGCTGATCGGATCGACCCAGGCGCTGGCGTGGCCGGCGAGATCGGCGGCGGAGAGCAGGCCGCCGGTCTGCTGGGCGAAAGCGACAATCTGCTCGGCGAGCGGGCCGGCGTAAAGATCCTCGCAGCCGCTCTGGGCCAGCTGGCGCAGCGTGCGCGACATGCGCAGTGAGTGCCAGATCTCGCCGGCGGCGGGGGCGCGGCCCTGGTAGAGGAACGTATCGGCCCATCCGGCGAACTCCGGCTCGACATTGGCGGCGTAGGCGCGGGCGGCGCGGCCCCAGTAGAGCGCCACGATCGGCGAGACCGCGTAGCCGTCCTCGGCGACGCCGATCGCCGGCGCCAGCACGCGCTCGAAATCGAGCCGGCCGAAGCGGGCGTGCAGGTCGCGCCAGGCGCGGGGCGCGCCGGGAACCGTCACCGGCAGCCAGCCGCGGCTGGGGACTGACTGGTGGCCGGCGGCGCGGAGCGTGTCGGCGCTGAGGGCGGCGGGCGCGCGCCCGGAGCCGTTGAGGCCGT
>DASWWB010001069.1:0-2359 GCA_036406115.1 Herpetosiphonaceae bacterium | reverse complement strand
CGCTGCTGGCCAGCGCCCGCCAGGGGCAGATTGTCCTGTCGGCGGCGGCGGCGGCCCAGCTCCGCGCCCAGCCGGCCCCGCCCGAGCTGCGCGACTGGGGCGTGCGGCGGCTGATCGACCTGCTGCCGCCGGAGCATATGTTCGCGCTGGCCGACGGCGAGCCCGACCTGGAGCCGCAAACCCTCGACGCCGCCCCCACCAACCTGCCGGCCCAGCCGACCGCGCTGATCGGCCGCGAGCAGGCGCTGCGCGAGGTCGCGGGGCTGCTGCGCCAGCCAGCCACCCGCCTGCTGACCCTGACCGGCCCCGGCGGGATCGGCAAAACCCGGCTGGCGGTCCACGCAGCCGCCCAGCTGCTCGGCAGCTTCCCCGACGGCGTCTGGTTCGTCGACCTGGCGCCGCTCCATCAGCCCGACCAACTGCTGCCCGCCATCGCCCAGGCGGCGGGGCTGGGCGACGGCGCCGCCGCCGAGATCGGCGAGCGGCTGGCGGCGGCCCTGCGCGACAAGGCGGTGCTGCTGGTCCTCGACAACGCCGAGCACATGCCGGACGCCGCCCCGGTACTGGCCGACCAGCTCGCGCGATTGCCCGCGCTGCGCATGCTGGTGACTAGCCGCGAGCGGCTGCGGCTCAGCAACGAGTACGAGTTCGTCGTGCCGCCGCTGGCGCTGGGCTTCGACCGCGACCGGCCCTTCGACCCGCTGGCCTACCCCGAGGCGGTGCGGCTGTTCCTGGCCCGCGCCCCGGCCGGCACTCAGGGTGTGCCCGGGCCGGACGAGGGCGATGTCGCCAGCATCGCGGCGATCTGCCAGCGCCTGGACGGGCTGCCGCTGGCGATCGAATTGGCGGCCGCCCGCTCCAAGATCTTTTCGCCAGCCGCGCTGCTGGCCCGGCTCCACAACAGCCTGCCGCTGCTGACCGGCGGCTCGCGCGACCTGCCGGCCCGCCAGCAAACCCTGCGCGGCGCAATCGCCTGGAGCTACGACCTGCTCTCGCCCGCCGAGCAGGCCCTGCTGCGGCGGCTGGCGGTCTTCGTCGGCGGCTGGGAGATCGAGGCCCTTGAGCACATCTGCCCCGATCCGGCCCCCGACGGCGCGCTGGACGCCGCCGCCTGCCTCGACGGCCTGACCTCGCTGATCGACAAAAGCCTGGTCCACCAGGCCGAGGGCGACGCCGGCCACGCGGGCGGCGCCGAGCCGCGCTTCCGCCTGCTGCAAACCATCCGCGATTTCGCCCTCGAACAGCTTGAGGCCGCCGGCGAGCTGACCGCCCTGCGCGCCAGGCACTGCCGCTACTACGCCGGCCTGGCCGAGGCCAGCGAGCCGGGCCTGCGCAGCTCCCAGCAGCAGGGCTGGCTCGCCCGCCTCACCTACGAGCAGGAAAACTTGCGCGCCGCGCTGCACTGGAGCCTGGAGGAGGACCGCGACGCCGCCGCCCGGCTCGCCGGCTCGCTCTGGCGCTTCTGGATGATGCGCTCCCAATGGACCGAAGGCCGCATGTGGATCAGCGCGGCGCTGGCCGGCGGCGAGGAACTGGCGGTCGCGCGCCGGGCGACGCTGCTGCTGGCGGAGGGCGCGCTGGCCCATCGCCAGGGCGACGTGGCCCACTCGGCGGTGGCCCTCACCGAGAGCGTCGCCGCCTGGGAGCAGACCGCCGACCGAATCGGCAAGGCCCTGGCGCTCAACGCGCTGGGCAGCACGCGCCGGGTCCAGGGCCTGTTCGACGAGGCCCAGCGCCTGTTCGCCGCCAGCCTGGCGGTCTGGCGCGATCTCGACGACCCGGCGGGGATCTCGACGGTCCTTCACAACATGGGGACGATCTTCAGCCACCGCGGCGAGCATCAGCAGGCCAGGCCGCACTACGAGGAGGCGGTCAACTTGCAGCGCCGCCACGGCCTCGCCTCGCTGCTCGCCTCCTCGCTGGACGCGCTGGGCTACACCAGCAGCGAGGAGGGCGACTTCGCCCGGGCCAGCGCCTTGTACGGCGAAAGCTTCGATTTGCACAACCGCCTCGGCAACCGGGCCGGCATCGCCCTCGGCCTGATCAATTTCGCCGAGGTCGCCTACGCCCAGGGCCAGTTCGACCACGCCGAGCGCCTGCTGGCCCAGAGCGCCGCCGCCGCCCAGGGCATCGACGACCTCAACCACCGCCTGTACTGGACCCTCAACACCGCCGCGCTGGCCTTCGAGCGCGGGCGCCACGCCGAGGCCCAGCGCCTGTTCGAGGAGGGGCTGACGATCAGCCAGCGCCAGGGCAACACCTTCCGCCAGGTCGCCACGCTGGTCAGATTGGCCCATCTCGCGCTTGTCGATCGGCGCATGGCCGACGGCGAGGCCTATCTGCGCCAGGCGCTGGCCCT
>DASWWB010001068.1:0-5415 GCA_036406115.1 Herpetosiphonaceae bacterium | reverse complement strand
GCTGCCATCCGCCCCGCTGTGGCCCGCGCCGGCCGATTCTTCGGCCGCGCCGCCCGAGCCCACCCCGCTGCCATCCGCCCCGCTGTGGCCCGCTGCCGAGCCTGCCCCCAGCGCGGAGACCCATGCCGCCCTCCCGCTCGCGGCCCGCATCGAGCCCGAGCCCGGCTGGCTTGCGCTGACGGAAGCCCCCGTGTTGCCCGCCGCGCCCGAACCTGTCCGGCAGGCAGCGGCAGAACCTGCGCCGCCCGAGCCGTCAGAGCCTATTCTCTTTTCCCCCGCCGCGCTGTGGTCCGCGCCGCCCGATCCCGCTCCGCCTGTCGAGCCCGGCGCAGCCTCCGACGCCGGCTGGCTTGCGCTGACGGAAGCCCCGGTGATACCCGCCGCCGCCACTGAGCCCATCTGGCACGCGGCAGCGGAACCTGCGCCGCTGCCGGAAGCGCCGAGTTTCGACTGGGGGGCCTCGCTCCCGGCAGACGAACCGGCTGACTGGCCCGGCGAGGCCGCGCCGGCAGCGCCCGGCCCGGACTGGCTGAGCGAATCAGCCGCCGCCCCCCCGGCGCCGGAGGACAACAGCGCGCCCCACCCGGACGACCAGCCTGTCGGCTTCGGCGGCGCCGATGCCTGGCAGACGCTTGAGGCGGTCGGCGCCTGGGATGCTGCTGAGGCGGCGGAGCCTGAGCCGCCGGTCACGGAGCCCGAACCGTCGATTGAGCCGCAGCCATGGGCGCCGCCCGCGCCGCTAGCGGCGGCGGAGCTGGCCGAGATGGCGGCAACCTGCGCTGGCTGCGACGCCCAGGTCTACGGCAACGCCGCCTTCTGCTGGCGCTGCCACGCCGCCGTCCACTGCTGCGCGACCTGCGCTTTCGCCGCCGAGCCGACGTGCAAGGAGCTGCAGCAAATCTCCGGGCTGACCGCCCGCAACCGCTGCCCGTGGTGGCGCCCGCCCGGCTAAAAAACCGCCGCCCCCGACAGCTGTCGGGGGCGGCGGCCAGCGGCCTGCTCAGGCGCTTTTGATTTCCTCAACGCCAACCCAGAAGTTGTGTTTGCGCACGTAGGAGCGCGAGACAATCTGCACGCCCTCCACCGGATCCATCGTCTGGGTTTCATTGACCAGGACCACGTTCGGGCGGGTGCCAAACCGATCCTCGTAGGCGAAGATCGCCTCGCTAATCTTGAATGCCAATTCTTTCTTTGGATGATCGTCGAACCAGGCCAGATACATGACCGCACCTCCTACAATTGCGAGCGTTCTACGAACCAGGCGTTCAGCCGCACGTCTTGAAAGATCTGGTAGACGCGATCGTCAAGACAGCGCACGCGAAAATAATGACGCGGGGATTGCTGGCGGGTGGCCGGTGCGCTCCAGGCCCGCTCAACCCGATGCACCCGGTGCGTGACGCCGCGCCACACGAATTGCTGCGGCAGATAGTTGTAGCGCTTCTCTCGAAGCCAGATCTGGTCAGCTTTCGCGCCCATCGGCTTTTCCTCGGCTCACACAGCGGGACTGCCCTGAGTATAATCGAACACATGTTCTACGTCAAGAGTTGAAATCCACCATCGGCCGTGGTATGCTACCGCCAACATTGATTGCGAGGGGTTCCATGAGTCAGACAGCGCACGAGCAACAATTGCTTCAGCAGCTCAAAGACGAGCGCAGCACCCTCCACGATCTCGCCTGGGAGCTTGATGAGGTGGAGCTGGAGCTAGCCGAAATCGAAAGCCAATCCACTGCCCCCGTCGCCTCGGGCGGCTCGCTCGACCACCTGCGCGCCAGGCGCACCCAGCTGGAAGAAGCGGTTCTCCAGCAAATGCTCTACATCGACCGGCTCCAACACACGCTCGACCAACACCGCTTCCCGCCGGTCAAAGCCGCCTGACCGCCGCCTCAATCTGCGCCGACCTCCCGCCCCGCCCACGCGGGGCGTTTTGCCGCCGATTTTTGACAAAGCCGCGCCGGCCCTGCTACACTGCGTTCCCGACCCGCCGCTTTGCTGTTCAACGGAGCAGGATGATGAGCGCACCCTACGCCGATTTCGAGATCGCCTTCGATCCGCCCGCCAACGGAGCCTACCCGGTCCGCATCACGCTGGAGGACGGCGCCCGCTTCCGCGAAACGCTGACGCTGCCCCTCGACGATCCCGCCTATCTCGCCATCCAGCCCAAGCTTGAATACCCCGATCCCGGCAGCCCGGTCTCCGAGGACGAGATCCTGGGGCTCGGCGCGCTGCTCTACAAGTCGCTGTTCAAGGGCGAGGTGCGGGCGGCCTACCAGGCGGCGCTGGCTTCCGCCGCGACCAAGGGCCAAATGCTGCGAATCAAGCTTGAGATCGAGCCAGAGCAAGTCGAGGCCGCCGGCATCCCTTGGGAGTTCGCCGCCGACGACGCGGGCTTCCCGCTCGCCACCGATCACTCGTTTTGCCGCTTCCTGCCCCGCAATGCGCCGCTGCCCGCCCTGCCGGTGCCCGCCGATCAAACCCTGACACTGCTGCTGGGCTCGGCCCTGCCCAAGGAGCTGGCGGCGGACTATCCGCTCGACATCGACGCCGAAATCAATGGCATCAAGCAGGCGCTGGCGCCGCTGGCCGAGCAGGGCCGGCTCAAGATCATCGACGCGCCCCACCTGACGGGCATCAAGCTCCAGCGCGCCATCCGCGAGCAGAAGCCGCACCTGTTCCACTTCATCGGCCACGGGATTCTGGAGGGCGACACCGGCGCCCTGGTGCTGGAAAAAGACGACGGCTCGCAGCAAAATCTGTCAGGCCGCCAGCTGGCGATCACGCTGCGCAACTCCAGCGTGCGGCTGGTGGTCCTCAACGCCTGCAAGACGGGCGCGGTGGTCACCAGGCTGCTGCGCGGCATCGCCCCGGCGCTGATGAGCGCCAACGTCCCGGCGGTCGTGGCGATGCAGTCGTCGGTGCGCGATGACGCCGGCCGGGCCTTCGCCGAGGAGTTCTACCGCGCCCTGGCCGCCGGCAGCCCGATCGACGGCTGCGTGGCAGAAGGGCGCAAAGCCGTGATCGCCTGCGGCCTCGGCAATCTGGACTGGGGCCTGGCCACGCTGTATATGCGCGCCCCCGGCGGCATGCTCTTCGACGGCCTCGGCGGCGTCGCCGCGCCGCCCGCGACCGAGCAGCCGGCGGCCGCGCAATCAACCGTAGCGCCGGAGCCCAAAGCGGCTCCGACCCAATCCGCCACCGGCGGCAGCCTGATCACCTCGGTTGAAGGCGCGAACACGATCACCGGCAGCACGTTCACGATCTCCAACAACGCCGGCCAGGCCCCGGCGGCGCCCCAAAAGCGCCCGCTCACGAAAAATGAACTGGAGGAATGCGCGCACCTGGAGAAGCTGCTGGAGCACTATCGACGCAGCCTGCGCATCCTTGAGGAGCAAGTCGCTCAAGTCGGCGACCAAAACGCCCTGATCGGACAGGTCAACTCCATCAGCGAGTTCAAAACCAAAATCGCCGCCGCCGAGCAGCGCCTGGCCCATTACGCAAGCATCAGGATCTAGGCGGGATGGAACCGCGGCAAGCTTGCGCGATCATCGTGGCCGGCGGGCATTCGCGGCGCCTGGGCCGGGACAAACGGCGGCTGCGGCTGTGGGGCGACGATCAGCCCACGCTGCTTGAGCGCACCGTGGCGCTGGCGCGCCGGCTCTGCCCCGAGGTCCTGGTGGTCCTGAACGATCCCGCCGACTGGGCGGGCCTGCCGGCGCGCCTCGTCCCCGACGCCTGGCCGGACGCCGGGCCGCTGGGCGGGATCGCCAGCGGGCTGAGGGCCGCCGCCCCGGGCGCCGAGTGGGCGCTGGTGCTGGCCGCCGATCTGCCGCTGCTCAGCGAGCGGCTGCTGGCGGGGCTGCTGGCCCATCCCTGCGCCGGCGAGGCTGTCGTGCCGCGCCAGGACGATCCGAGCCGGATCGAGCCGCTGCTGGCGCTCTACCGCCGCTCATGCCTGGCGGGGCTCGAATCCTACCTGGCCGCCGGGCGCCGCAAAGCGACGGACTGGGCGGCGGCGCTCGACGCCTGCTGGCTTGACCCGCCTGCGTGGCGGCGCTGGGATCCGGCGGGCTGGTCTTTTCTCAATCTCAACACGCCCGACCAGCTCGATCTGGCGCGGGCGCATCTGCAACAAAGGAGCGGCGCACTGTGACATCCCAGCGGCGGCGCATCGCCTACTGTTCCCCGGTCAACCCGGTCGGCTCGGGGATCTCCGACTACAGCGAGGAGCTGCTGCCGTTCCTGGCGCAGTACGTCGACATCACCCTGGTTGTCGACGATCCGGTCAAGCCGGCCAATCCCGAGCTGGCCCGCCATTTCCCGATCGAGCGCGTCAGCCGGCTGGTGAAAGCGCACCGGCGCCAGCCGTTCGACGCGATCATCTACCACATGGGCAACAGCGAGGCCCACAGCGGCTTCTGGGCGGCGCTCCAGCAGCTGCCCGGCATCGTCGTGCTGCACGACTACGTGCTCCACCATCTGATGATCTGGCACGCCGCCAACGCGCTCAAGGATCTGCGGGTCTACCGCGAGGCGATGCGCCGGCGCTACGGCGAGGCCGGGGCGCGGATCGCAGCCCAGATGGAGCGCGGCCAGCTCAGCGACGCGGTCTTCGAGTTCCCGCTGGCGGAGGATGTGCTGGAGCGCGCGACCGGGCTCATCGCCCACAGCGGCTACGTGCGCGACCGCGCCGCCGCCATCCGCCCGGATTTGCCAGCGGCGGTGGTGCCGATGGGCGTGCCGCTCCCCCCGCCGCCGGACCGCCGCGCCGCCCGCGCCGCGATCGGCCTGCCCGAGGCCGCGCCGATCTGGGCCAGCTTCGGCCACGTCAATCCCTACAAGCGGATCGAGCAGGCGCTGCGGGCCTTCCGCGCCTTCCTGGCCGAGCAGCCCGACGCCCGCTATGTGCTCGTCGGCAGCGTCTCGCCCAACTATAATCTGGCGGGATTGATCGGCAGGCTGGGGCTGGGCGAGGCGGTGGCGGTCACGGGCCACGTCTCGGCCGAGGATTTCATGCGCTATGTGGCGGCGGCCGATCTCTGCTTCAACGGCCGCTATCCCTCGGCGGGCGAGACCTCGGCCAGCCTGCTGCGGCTGCTGGGCGCCGGCAGGGCGGTCCTGGTCTCGGATGTCGCCACCTTCGGCGAGCTGCCGGGCGCCGTCGCCGCCCACGTGCCTGTCGACCGCGACGAGGAGGCGCTGATCCTGGCCTACGCCCGCCGGCTGCTGGGCGAGCCGGCGCTGCGCGAGGCGCTGGAGGCCAACGCCAGGGCCTACGTCGCCCGCGAGCACACGCTGGCAGGAGCCGCCGCCGGCTACGCCCGCTTCCTGTTCGAGCGCCACGGCTGGGGCGAGCCGGCGATCATCCGGCCGCCGCTCTGGGACCCGGCGCCGCCCGCTCCCCCGCCGAGCGCGGCCC
>DASWWB010001067.1:0-1954 GCA_036406115.1 Herpetosiphonaceae bacterium | reverse complement strand
CGGCGTCGATGTCCAGCGCCACGCCGCGCTCGGCGGCCACGCGGCCGATCTGGCGCGCCACCTCGTCAAGCAGCTCGCCGGCGGCGATCGGCGCGCGCTCAAGCTGGAGCTGGCCGGCGTCCAGCCGCGACAGCAGCAGCAGATCCTCGACCAGGCGGGTCATGTGGTCGCACTCGTGCAGCACATCGCCGAGCAGCTCGCGCTGATCCTCCTCGCCGGCGGGCGTGCCGCGCAGGGCGACCTCGGCGCTGGCCCGCAGCAAGGTGAGCGGCGCCCGCAGCTCGTGGGAGGCGTTGGCGACGAAGGCCTGCTGGCGCTCCCAGGCCCGCTGGGCGGGGACGAGCGAGCGGCCGGCCATCCACCAGCTGCCCCAGCCCAACAGCACCAGGCTGCCGGCGCCCAGCGCCAGCAGGGCCAGCAGCAGGCGGCTCAGGGCCGCGTCCTGCTCATCGAGCATCCGGCCGGCCTGCATCACGCGGGGACCATCGTCGCGGGTCAGGCGGTAGCTGAGCAGACGGACCCGCGAACCGTTGGGGAGATCCAGCGTGCGCCAGTCTTTGCCGGCGGCGAGGGCCTGGCGGGCGGCCTCGGCGTCGGCCTCGATCGGCGGCGGGAAAGGGTTGGGGTTGAACAGCGCCCGGCCCTGCTCGTCCAGCGGCAGGACGAAAATCTCGGCCAGCTCCAGGCCGGCCCGGTTCTGGGCGTCCTCCGAGAGACTCACCACCTCCAGCTCGGCGGAACGCAGCTCCGGCGGCAGCGGCGCGCGCAGCTGGGCGAACTCGAAGGCCATGCGATGCTCCAGGGCGTGGTCGGTGGTGGAGACAAAATAGCGGCGGACCAGGAGATACATCCCGCCGCCAATCAAGGCGATCAGGGTCGCGCCCGCCAGCAGGTAGAGCACCGTCAGGCGCAGGCGCAGGCCGCTAAACATTCGCGGGATCCAGTCGGTAGCCCCGGCCGCGCACGGTCTGGATGGGATCGGCGCGCTTGGGGACGCTCAGCTTGCGCCGAAGATAGGAGACATAGACATCGACCATCGTCGGCTGCACGTCGCTCTCGTAGGACCAGACATAGTCCAAAATCTGGTCGCGGCTGAGCGTCTGGCCGGGATGGCGCATGAAGCACTCCAGCAAATTCCACTCGGTGGCGGTCAGGTCGAGGTTGTGCTCGCCGCGGCGGGCGACGTGGGAGCGCAGGTCGAGCACCAGGTCGCCGGAGCGCAGCTCGTCGCCAGGGCCGAGGGTGACGATCGAGCGGCGGCCGAGGGCGCGCACGCGGGCCATCAGCTCCTCGAAGGCGAAAGGCTTGACCAGATAATCGTCGGCGCCGCTGTCCAGGCCAGTCACCCGGTCCTCCAGCTGGCCGCGAGCCGTCAGCATCAGGATGGGCAGGCCGAGCTTGGCGGCGCGGATGGCGCGGCAGACGGCGGGCCCGTCGCGGCCGGGCAGCATCCAATCGACAATCGCCACATCGTGGGCCTCGCGGAGCGCCAGCTCCAGGCCGGTGTCGCCGTCATTGGCCACGTCGACGGCGTGCTGCTCCTCTTGCAGCACCCGGGCGATCAGCTTCGCCAGGCGGCGGTCGTCTTCGATCACTAAAACGCGCATTGCAATCCTCCACATGCGCCAGGATAGGGGATGGGATTTACGGCCCAGCATACGGGCGGCGAATTGGAAAAAGATTGGAGCCCGCGCGCGCCGATCCAATCTTTTTCCAAGGAAGCGGCGCTAGACTGAGGGCAGAAACGAACAGGAGCGTCTTATGAAACAACGTCCGGCAATGATTATCGCCACCGTCCTCACCGCGTTCGTGCTGGTCATCGTGGGCGGGGTGATCGCTAGATTGAGCGCGGCGCCCGCCGCCACCCCAGCAAGCCCCGCGCCAGCCGCCAGCGCCGACGCCGATCTCGTCGCAGCTTACCAGCAGCGCGAGCTGGAGCTTCAGCAGCAGATCC
>DASWWB010001066.1:0-2145 GCA_036406115.1 Herpetosiphonaceae bacterium | reverse complement strand
CCCAGCGCGGCGATATCATCGTCTTCCGGGCGCCCAACGTCCCCGAGGACGCGCCGGAGAAAGACTATATCAAGCGCGTCATCGCCACCGCCGGCGAGACTGTGACGCTCCGCGACGGCAAAGTCTACGTCAACAACCAGCTGCTCGACGAGTCCAACTACCTTGACGCCAGCGTCACGACCAGCTGCAAGAATTTCGAGAGCATTTGCAACGCCACGGTTCCCGACGGCCATATCTTCGTGATGGGCGACAACCGGCCCAACAGCAGCGATTCCCGCGAGTGGGGGGCGCTGCCGCTGGAGAACGTGATCGGCGAGGCCTGGCTTTCCTACTGGCCCCGCGAGCTGTGGGGCGTGGTGCCGTCCCAATCGTATGCCCAACAGTGACATTTAGCAGCCGGCCGCCGCGCCACCGGGATGGTCCCCGGCGCGGCGGCCGGCTTTTCGCGTGCTATGAAACTTGCCATCAACGGACATCTGATCTCGTTCGACCGCTCGTTCCGCCAGGCGGGCGTCTCCAATCACACGCTGAATCTGCTGCTGGAGCTGGCCAAGCTCGATCAGCAGAACCAGTACCGGGTCTATGTCGGCCCCGGCGTGCGCGGCAAGCTTGATCTCGGGCCCCAGTTCGAGCTGATCGAATCGCGCATGCCGACGATCATGCCGAAGTACCGCATCCCGTGGGAGCAATTTATCGCGCCCTGGCTGCTGGCCCGGGAGCGGGCGACGCTGTTCCACGGCCTGCTCAACATCGCGCCGCTGCTGTCGCCCATCCCGACGATTGTCACGATCCACGATCTGGCGTTCATGGATGTGACGGGCAGCCACCGCAAGGCCAATCGCCGCTATCTGGCCGCCGCGACCCGCCAGGGCGTGCGCCAGGCCGCCCATATTTTCGCCGTCTCCGAGTACTCCAAGCAGCAGATCGTCAAGCGGCTCCACATCGATCCGGCGCGGATCAGCATCGCCTACAACGCCGCCGGCGCCCAGTACCGGCCGCGGCCCGCCGCCGAGGTGGCGGCCTGGCGCGAGCGCAACGGCCTGCCCGAGCGCTTCATCCTCTACCTGGGGACGCTGGAGCCGCGCAAGAACATCCCCAACCTGCTGCGGGCCTACGCCGCCGTGCGGGGCGAGATCGGCCTGCCGCTGCTGATCGGCGGCGGCAAGGGCTGGAACTACGACGAGATTTTCGCCACCTACGAGCAGCTCAAGCTCGGCGACGACGTGCGCTTCCTGGGCTATGTGCCGAGCGAGGACCTGCCCTGGTGGTACAACGCCGCCACGCTGTTCGTCTATCCCTCGCGCTACGAGGGCTTCGGCATCCCGCCGCTGGAGGCGATGGCCTCGGGCACGCCGGTGCTGACCACCAACGCCACCAGCATCCCCGAGATCGTCGGCGACGCGGCCATCCAGGTCGATCCCGACGACGTGGACGGGCTGGCCGCCGAGCTGCTGCGCCTGGCGCGGGACGGCGAGCTGCGCGCCGAGCTGCGCGAGCGCGGCCTGCGGCGCGCCCCGGCTTTCTCCTGGGCCGAGCTGGCCCGGGTGACATTGGATGTGTACCGGCGAGTCGGCGGGACAACGGCCGCCAGCCCGCCAAGCGTTGGAGTATAATGTCTATGCAGCGCATGCTGCCCGCAACCAAGGAGGATCGATATGTTTGGTCTCGGAGTCCCCGAACTCCTCATCATTTTGGCGATTGTGGTTCTGCTGTTCGGCGGCGCCCGCTTCGTTGACCTTGGCTCGTCACTCGGCAGAGGCATCAAGGAGTTCAAGCGGGGTATCAACGACGACGAGCAGCAGCCGCCGGCTGGCAAAAGCTAAGCCAGGGCGGCGATGCGCGAAACGGCGTCGCTGGTCGCATCAGCCCTGACGGTGCTGGTGGTGACTGGGCTGATCATGAATTCCAACCGGGCGCTGCGCCAGCTCGCGTCCCTGCCTTTCAATCCGCTGCTTGTGCCAGCAGAGAATGCGTTCAAAGCGCTGCTGCTGGCATTTGTCGTGGGGCTGATGGCCTTGAGCGGGCGGCCGGCGGCGGCGTTTGGGCTGACGCCGCCGGCCTGGCGCGATCTCGCGCTGGGCGGCGGGCTCGGCTTGGCCTGCCTGGGGGCCGTCAATGTGATCCGGCTGCTGGCGGTGGGGCGCT
>DASWWB010001065.1:0-8795 GCA_036406115.1 Herpetosiphonaceae bacterium | reverse complement strand
CCACTGTTCGAGGTTAGATGATGTGTCTTGAAGGGACTCATGGACTGGTAGAGGTAAGTGGCTGTGATCAGCTTGTGGTGCCTCTTGTGTGTCAATACCTAAATAAGCATCTAATTTTACGTGTCGCAGCTGATTATGCATAATTTGGCATTGACTGAGCGGCACAGATAGCGTAGTAGCGTAAAATTGGTTTGTTGTTGCTGGCTTTGTTTCTACGACAAGATGAACCATTGGTGCTTGTTCGAGGGGATTAAGAAACACAACATACGGCATCCATCGGTTGATATCTTTTTGAACCTCATCCATACGGATAAGCTCTACAACTGCGCCAAGATCACGAAGCGTTGGATCTGTATGAAGTAATGGATCACTGGTAAGCGAGGAAAACCAACGTTGATGAAGTATCCAGATATCGGCAATATTAGCTTCCTGATAGCGGCGGTGGCGGCTACGCCAGGATTCAACTGTAAGCGCGCCCCACCCGCATTCAATTGCAATCCGCTGCCCTTTCGGCGTCGTGAGAAGGAGATCTGTACGCTGTCCAATTTCGAGCATGGCTTCAAGTTCGATAGCAGCAGATGGATAGCTCTCTTGGAGCCATTGATAGAGCGCGAGCTTCATCGCCCTATGTTCGGGGTTATCGCCATCGTTGTCGCCAAGCCCGACGCACTCGCTTGCCTCAAAATGTGCAAAATGTGCTTGCCGAATGGGACCATGCCGATAGATAACCCGTGCCTCACACCGGCGGCAGGAAAGTTGCCGCGCTGCTGACAAGGCACGCAGTTCCCGTTCAACGGTATTGACAACTGATACAATTCGCTGCCCTGGGGCATTGGCAGTCAACATCGCAACCTGGGCCTTTATTTTCATACTGCCCCCTATGTGTTCGCTGCTACTAAGCAGGCAAAGATTCTTGTCTCTGGCTATAGTATAAAAGATATTAGCACAGGTGTTTGGTTACTACTGATACTATCACGCTGCGTGATGCATTAGGGGTAGTTGACAAGATCCGCGATGATTCGTATGCTGGCGCGGTCTCGATTACTCGAAACTCTCTGCGGCGAACCTCTCAAGCGATTGGGAGGTTCGCCGCTTTAGGCATCTAGAATGAATTCTCGCAACGCAATATTAATTATGTGGTGAGATTGCTAAAAGGGCATTATTTGTCAAGTTGAGGCGTTCAAATTCATAGGAGATCACGAAACTTAATGGCAAAAAAGGGCGCAGCATGGCCATGCTGCGCCCTTTACGGTCTCTACGATTCCTGATTCTTCCGGCGCTTCATTAATATGTATGCAGCTGTCCAACGGCTGGCTGCCCCAATGAACAACAGTCACTCCGTGGTTTCGTCTCAAGCTGCAACGTCGCATGCTCAATCCCAAACTGATCATGGAGTGCTTGTGTTGTCATAACGATCAATGCATCCGGATCTTTATGCTGGCCAGTGACCACCAAGTGGGCGGTGAGGGCACTCTCGGTCGTACTCATGCCCCAGATATGCAGGTCATGGATGTTGGTGACGCCGGGGAGGTTTTGGAGATAGCTGGTGACCGCCGCGACGTCGATACCTGCGGGAACGCCATCCAGTGCCAGGTTGACCGAGTCGCGCAGCAGACCCCAGGTGCCAACCAGAATCACCCCCGCAATGATGAGGCTGGTAATTGGATCAAGCCACTGCCAGCCGGTCATATTGATTCCAATGCCGGCGATTACCACGCCGAGCGATACCGCAGCGTCGGCTGCCATGTGCAGGAACGCCCCCTTGATATTGATATCGTTGTGCTGCCCCCGCATGAACATCAGGGCGGTGGCCGTGTTGATCACGCAGCCAATCGCAGCCACCCAGATGACGGTTGTGCCGGCCACGGAGCCCGGCTCGCCAAAGCGCTGGATGGCCTCCCAGGCGATTCCCCCCACAGCGACAAGCAACAGCACGGCATTGGCGACGGCGGCAAGGATTGATGAGCGGCGAAGCCCATACGTGCGTCGTGCCGTCGGCTGCCGCGTGGCGAGGACGGCCGCGCCCCAGGCAAAGAGGAGGCCCAGCACGTCGCTCAGATTATGGCCAGCGTCCGCGATCAGTGCCAGCGAGTTGGAAAGATAGCCAAAGGTGAATTCAACGATCACAAAGGAGAGATTCAAGGTGACGCCAATCGCGAAGGCGCGGCCATAGGCAACAGGCCCGTGGTGATGCCCATGTCCGGCGTGACTGTGTGCGTGTCCCATGGGTTAGGCCTCCCCTGCCGTGGTTTGCGATGATGCCTGGTAGACTGCTCCTGCGGTCCGACGGGCGGCTGCATAGCCAAACCAGCCGCCCGGAAGGGTCCAGCTATACTCACCATAGCCCAACGGCTGGAGGTGCTGCCCAAGCTCTTGCAGGGGAACAAAGTGGAAATCCCAGCGGTGTTTGAGCCATTGCTTCAATCGGGCGAACCGATCGTGGGGCGCTGCGGCGAAGGTGGAGGCGGTGAGCGCGGCGTCAGGTGTGCTTACCCGGGCAATTTCCCGCAGCGCCTGCGGCAGATCGGGTAGCTGGTGGAGGCCACCGGAGCAATTGATCTTTGCGATCATTCCATCGGCAAGCGGGAGTTGCTGGGCATCCCCCCGGATGAGCAGCACATTCGTGAGGCCCCAGTCTCGGACCGCCCGTGCGGCACGAGCGAGCATCGCCGCCGAGATATCCAGCCCGATCACTAGGCCAGTCGGCCCAACCCGCTTCGCCCACTCGACCGTAAAATTGCCATGGCCGCAGGCGAGATCGAGAATGGTATCGCCCGCCACAGGCTGAAGGCGCTGATCCAGCGCGGCGACCTCACGGGGAAACGCTGGGAGTCCAAACAGCCCCATCATGCCGGCTCGCCCGCGATCATAGAGCCAGGCGGTGACCCACGTGTCGAGTAGGTGCTGGGTCGCGGTGAAGGTGAGGTCCTGCGGCAGCAGATCGAGGACGCCCTGGCGATAGGGATAGATTTGGCCGGTGCGTGGGCAGCGCAGACCGTCCCCACTGGCAAGGACCTCGGGCACGCTGGTGGGCGCCGTTGTCAGTCGCACGAAGGCGGCGGCGCGGGTTAGAAGGGTGATGGCCTGATCAGGAGTGGTCATGAGGCTATCCTTTCTCTTGAATATATGAGCATGTATTCATGTATTAAGGGAAAAAAGTGGCGTTCTCTCCCCGGGTTCAATGATGGGTCGTATGCTCCAGCCCAGCCTGGAAGAGATGCGCCACATGCTGATCGTCGAGGCGGTAGAAAACGTGCCGCCCGTCTTTGCGGGCCTTGACGAGGCGCAGCTCGCGCAGACTGCGCAGCTGGTGTGAGACTGCCGATTGGGTCATGTCGACCAGATCAGCAAGCGTATGGACACAGACCTCGCTGACGGCCAGAATCGAAATGAGTCGAATGCGGGTGGGGTCACTGAGCGCCTTGAACAGCTGGGCCATCTCGGCGGCCCGATCCTGATCAATCAGGGCGGCGCGCAGCGAGGCCGTGTCTTCCTCATCGATGGTGCCACAGTGTGGTTGATGAAGGACTGATTCCATAGGTGGCTGTTTCCTGAATACATGAGCATTTGCTCATATGTTAGCAGGGTGCCGCTCGGTTGTCAAGCGACGCTAGGGATGGTCCAGCAGTGGCTGTGAGTTGCATTGCCCACGGGAACCAAGGATAATCGGGAGCGATCGAGCGCTCCCGCGTAGCCTGGAATGCCCTGCCGATAAAGGAGTCTGTGTGACCACTCAGCATACCTACTGTCGGATCTGCGAGGCGAACTGCGGCCTGCTGGTTGCGGCGGCCACTCCATCGTCGCCACTCCGGCTGCGCCCAGATCCTGACCATCCGCTGAGCCAGGGCTTTGTCTGTGCCAAAGGCCTGCGCTTCCCGGCGGTCGCCGACGATCCAGCACGCCTGGTCGCGCCGCTTGTGCGCCAGGCCGACGGTGCGCGTCAGCAGGTGTCGTGGGATATGGCGCTTCACCGTATTGCCAGCACACTCCGTTCCCTGCGGGCGGCCTACGGCCCCGATGCGATCGGGATCTATTTCGGCACGCCCATGATCCATAATGCGCTTGGCCTGCTCTCCCTCTTTCACTTTGCCCACGCCCTGGGAACCACCAATCTGTTTACGGCTGGCAGCCAGGACAACAACAATAAATTTGCCGGCGCCCAGCTGGTCCATGGATCCCCCTGGATCCACCCGATCCCAGATCTGGAGCAGGCCGATGTTGCGATCCTGCTGGGGACCAATCCGCTGGTGAGCCAATCGACATTTGTCCATCAGCAAGGTGGCTCGACGGCCTATGATCGCTTTCGGGCACGGGGCGGGCGGCTCATCATTCTTGATCCCCGCCGTACGGAGAGCGCCCAGCGCTGGGGTGGCCATATCCCGATCCAGCCGGGAACGGATATCTACCTACTCCTGGCCATGCTCGACGCCCTGCGGGATCTGTATCAGCCGCATCCGCAGATCGAGGGGCTTGCGGCCCTGCTGGAGCTCGCCGCACACTATCCCATTCCGCGCGCGGCCGCACTCACGGGTATTCCCGACGCAACGATTCGGGAGCTCGTCTGGACGTTACGGACGACGCCGCGGACCACCTTTCTCCTCTCACTTGGGGTGAATCAGGGTCCGTTTGGCACCCTCAGCTACGTCGTTGTCCAGGCCCTTGCCTGGCTGTCCGGTAATCTTGATCGGCCTGGTGGGCTGTTGTTCCAGGCGGCTGCGCCCCTGGTCGATTGGCTGCTGGGGACGGGGGGCGCTCCCCGGCTCAGCCGAATTGGCGGCTATCCGTCAATCATCAGCACCAAAACCTGTGGGGTGCTGGCCGAGGAGATTTTGACGCCGGGTCCCGGGCAGATCAAGGCCTTGCTGGTGGTTGGCGGAAATCCGCTCACGTCGATTCCTGGGGAGGCCCGGCTGCGCACGGCCTTCAGCTCCCTTGAGCTGCTGGTCTCGGCTGATCTCTTTCTCAATGAGACGGCGGCAATGGCCCATGTGGTCCTCCCCGTCACCAGCTGGCTGGAGCGCTGGGATATCGCCTCGTGGCATATGCTGATGCAGCAGGCCCCGCTGCTCCAATATACGGACCAGGTTTGCTTGCCGCCGGGGGAGACGCGCCATGAGGCCCAGATTCTGGCCGATCTCAGTGTGCGCATCGGGCGGCCCCTCTTTGGCAGCCGGCTGGCGGCCCGTCTCTGGCAGCAGCTTCCCGCCAGCCGGCTTGTTCCCCGGCTACTGACGGGGTGGAAGCGATGGGGCCGCTGGCGCCATCGCCACCATGCGTTGCCCTGGCTTGCGCCAGTGGCCGGCCGGTACGTGGGGCGTGGGCCACGCACGCCCGGACACCGTCTGCGGTTCTGGCATTCCTCGCTGGAGGGCGAGCCCATCCGTCTCGCCACGTTTGCCACTGACCTGGCGGTGCCGCGCGCAGAGGATACCCTGATTCTAATTGGGCGGCGGCGCCGCCTCAGCCAGAACAGCTGGATTCATCGGGCAGCGTGGGGATCAGCCGACCCGGCAGTGGCCTGGCTGGCACCGCCCGATATGGCACGGCTTGGCCTCACCGCGACCGATTCCGTGCGAATCGAGACGACGGCTGGTGCGCTGACCCTTCCCGTCCAGGCAAGCAGCGATGTGCTGGTGGGGACCATCGTGGTTCCCCATGGGGTGCGGGGGGCCAATATCAATCAGGTGCTCTCGACCGAGGCGCCCTGGATTGAGCCGATGAGCGGCATGTTGCATATGGCAGGGCGACCGGTTCGTGTGGTGCGGGTCGATCGGGGTGAGGCTAAGCCGCGCCGCTCAGGCAATTGTGCGGCGGACCCAGGCGAGGGCGCCAATGACGATGGCCAAGAGGGCGATATCGCCCACCAGATGGACGCGCTCCGCATGCACGGTCAGGGCAAATCCCGCCATAATGACCGCATGCACGACATTCATCCCGATGCCGAAGTCGATCAGTGAGCGGTGCTGGGGTGGGTCTGCGGCGGCTCGCCAGAGCTGTGCTCCCAGGACGACATAGATGCCCAGGATCATACACTCATAGGCGGGATTAAAGGGCTGCCAGCGAAAGATCGCCGCCAGCAGGGTTCCTGGGGCCACAAGCGGCGAGTCGATGAGAATAAGCAGGGCAACCAGACTCCCAAGCATGAGTCCGGCACCAAGCCCCTTGAGAACGAGTGACGGATGGGGGACGCGCATCAGTGACACGCCGCGCTGAGGGGCGTGGCCCAATGGCGGCCCGTGGCCAGGATGCACGATGCAGCTGGATCTCCTGCTGCCAGGCATGGCCCGCGCTGGTCTGAGCGCACATTAGGCCTCGACAGATGCTGCGGCATGGTCTATCTCCTGTGTCGGGGTGACGGTCTGGTGTTCCAAACGCGCAACCCGCTGCGTGAGATCAAGAATATGGGTGGCCAGCTGCTGACGCAGGTGCGTGTGGGCTTGTGCCATGCAGGCATCATCCGGGACATCGCTCCGGCGGTGGAGATCGCGGAGAATCACGGACGCCGGAATTCCTGCAACCATGCTGTGGGGCGGCACATCGGCGATGACGACCGCTCCACTCGCGATCACCGCGCCGTCGCCGATGGTGATGGCCCCCAGAATGCGGGCATCAATACCGATGGTGACATTGTTCATAATCGTCGGGTGCCGTTTGCCGCGCGCTTTGCCCGTGCCCCCCAGGGTCACGCCGTGGCTAAGCGTGACCCGATCCCCAACCACCGCCGTCTCCCCGATGACAATGCCCATTCCATGGGTAATGGTGAACTGGCGCCCAATGTGCGCGCCGGGATGGATTTCCGTCCCTGTCAGCCAGCGGGTGACCTGTGAGAGCAGCCGGGCGAGGAAGCGCCACTCCCGCTGCCAGAGGGCATGTGCGCAGCGGTGGAGGCGAATGGTCAGCCTCCCAAGGCGCCCGGCCTGGCGGTGCGCATGGTCCTGCTGTGGGCCGCACGCTCCTGCTGGATTGATGTCCTGGGATCGTGGATGCATCGGGGCGCCATCCTTGTACACGAGCACATGCCCAGTTGGTTATGACGCTGCTGTCGATGCTTCTGCCGGGCGGGTGGCCGGCTGCTGTCGGGCAAATGCGCCAGTTCGATAGAATTCTCGACATAATGTGCGCTGGCGTTTCCCACTCGTGGTCCGTGGGATCGTTCCATGCGGGACAATCACGATCTCATGCGCACGAAAGCCGAAGACCCGCTGGAGCGACTGCTGGAGCTCATTGGTAAGGTCTGCATGCGTCTCGGGCGTCGCTTTGGATTCGATGATGGCGACAACATCATCGGTTCCCTGCACCTCGTTGAAGAGGCTGAAGACAACCGTGTAGTCCGTCCGAACCGCCGGATGTTGCTCGAGCAGCGCCTCGATATCATAGGGCTGGTAGTTGCGGCCGCGGACAATTACCAACTCTTTGATCCGCCCCAGCACATACAGATCGCCGGCCACGAGGTAGCCGCGGTCACCCGTGTGATACCACCCATCCTGAAGTGCCTGGGCGGTGGCGGCGGAATCCGCGACGTAGTGCTGCATGACCGATGGCCCGCGGACACAGATTTCCCCGACGGCCCGATCGGCACACGGCTGTCCGTCGGCACTGAGAATAGCGAGGTCCAGCCCCTGCACGGCCTGGCCCATGCTCAGGACCCCAACCGTTGGCTGTTCGGCCGCATCTTCGACCGGGAGGGCACGTTCGTCGCGCAGCAGCACCTGCTTATCAATCTGATCCAGCTGGAGAAACCCATGCCCGTCGGGGGCCGGCGTCCGCTGATGGAGGGTCGTTGCCAGCACGGTTTCGGCCATCCCGTAGCAGGGATAGATGGTGTCTGGGTGTAGGCCATAGGGGGCATAGCAGTGTGCAAATTCCTCGACGACCCGTAGCGGCACCGGCTCCGCGCCGACAAAGGCTCGCCGCCAGGTGGCGAGGTTGACCCCGACGAGTTTGGCTGGGTCGAATTTCTGCACGCAGGTTCGGTAGGCAAAGGTAGGAGCCGCACTCATCGCGATGCCATAGGTTGACATATTTCGGAGCCAGGATAACGGCTGGCGTAAAAAGCTGAAGGGGGTCATCAGGTACAGCGTTGACTGGTAGTAGATATTCAGCAGCAGCTGCACAAATCCCATATCGTGGTAGAGCGGGAGCCAGACGAGGGTCGACTCTGTCTGCGGCGCATAGTCCACCGCGCGGGTAATGGCATGGATATTGGCGAGGGCCTGCTGATGGGTGATCACAACGCCTTTGGGGCGACTGGTGGAGCCCGATGTCAGCTGAATATGCAGCATGTCGCTGGGCTGAATCACCGGGAGCAGCGCTGGGTCAAGGGGCACGTCGGTGGCAAGGTCGACGTCGGTCACGATCTGATAGGTGGCCAGGTCGGGGGCGGTCTGGAGGGGCGCCATCACCCCCACGGGGGCGATGATCAGGCGCGCCTCGAGTTTGCTGGCCACCGCCGCCAGCGAGCCGAGCGCCTCATCGGCTTTTGCGCTGCTGGTCGGAGCGGCAACGGTGCACGGCACGGCGCCGAGCAGAATCGTTGCACACACCGTTGCCACATAGCTGGCAGAGGTCGGGAGCAGGAGCAGCACCCGATCGCCCTGCTGGACGCCGTGGGCGCGCAGCCCGGTAGCAATGCCCAGGGCGGTCTGCCACAGGTCGCCATAGCCATAGCGTTGCGCATTGCCATGGGTATCAAGGAGCACCAGGCCATGGTGTGGCTGGCTGGCCGGTGGCTGCATGCCGGCAGCACGTATGGCGCCGGCCAGCGTGTGGTGGGTTGGTGCGCGCTCACAGGCCGC
>DASWWB010001064.1:0-1905 GCA_036406115.1 Herpetosiphonaceae bacterium | reverse complement strand
GCCAGCCGAAGGTAGCTCCAGCTGGCTCAGCCGCCCTGTCACGTCCGGGGCGGCTTCTTGTTGGTGATGGAAGCGATCAGCGGCGTCGGCGGGCCTTGCGCCGATCCGCCAGCCAGCCGAGCGCCAACCCAGCGGCCAGGGTCACCAGGACGCCGATATAGCCGGCGCCGTGGGGTTCGATATCAAGGAGGGCCAGCACGCCGTAGGTGGCTGGGAAGGCGACCAGCCACTGGGTTAGGGCCGCGACAAGGCGATCAGGAAGTCTCACGGAGAGACTCCTCGGCGGCCGGTGCCACCAGCGGCCCGTCGGTCAGCTCTCGGCGGATCCGGACGATCTCCGCCTCGATGCCGTCCAGCACGATTTGATCGGCGGCTGTCCAGGTGGTTTTTGGAAACGGAGGCAGGCTGCGGCGCTTCTTGTCGCGCCACGTGGTGCGCTCCTGCATCAGCCGATGGAGCTTCACCAGCGCCTCGGCCTCATTGTAGTGGCCCAGCCGGGCCAGGATCCGCACGTAGAAGTTCTCGCTTTCAGCCATCGCTCGGCTCCTCGGCGGCCAGCGCCGGCGGTGCCATCTCGGCGCGCAGCTCAGCCAGCCGCTCGCGCCAGGTCTTCCGCTTCCGCCAGCCGTAGCCGCTGGCCCAGAACAGGATCCGGACGTAGCGGCGCAGGCGGGCAATCTTGCGATCATCGCTGATGAGGCGGTCGAACTCGTTGGGGACCTGCAACGGGTAGGCAGCGTGGTTCGGCCGCTGCTCCAGCCACTCACAGAAGCGCTGGAATTCGTCCAGCACGGCCGTTGTCAGTCCGTTGGCGTGCGCCCAGCGGCGCTCCTTTTCTTCATCGGGCATTGAAATTCTCCTGGAAAGACAAAGCCCGTGGCGCTGGGCCACGGGCTAGGCGATGGGTATCGGGTATCGGCTATTGGGCGAAAGCTGGCTGGCGGGGCACCTGGTGCGCCAGCCACTGCGGCGTGCTCAGATAGAGCGGGGGTGGTGTTTTGTGTGGGGCGGAGGTCTGAGCCCATCAGCCACCCTCACGCCATTCATCACCCCGATCAGATGTAGAAATGCATCGGTCGGGGTGACGGCCTTTAGGCGCCTCCCCTCAATCCACACCGTGGTGAAGATCGCCCGAATAATCATCCGCCGCTCGTCGACGGTCGCCACCTCGACGGAGGCGCCCAGGTTCGCCAGCAGCTCGACGGCTCGGTCTAAGCGGGGCCGCTGAACGGCCGGCGCCGCCGCCGCCTGCTTGAGCAGATCCTGCAAGTAGACTTTCTTCTTGGCGTATTCCTCCTCGCTAATCATTCCCTCGGCGAAGATCAGCGCATAGCGGCGCATCTGGGTTTCGATCGCCGCGCGGTCGATGCTGATGACGGGCGCCGTCTGGGCCAGCAGCGCTTCGGCTTGGGCGGTCACGTCTGGGATCCACTCCGGCGGAAGGGTCAGCGCGCCGAGCATCTCCACCAGCAGCTCATCGATCTTGCGCACGTCCACCATTGATGCATCACAGGTCCGCTTCGAGTTGCCCGAGCAGCGGTAGAACCAGGCTGGCCGCGCCTGGCCGCCGCTGCGATGGATCCACATCTTGCCGCCGCAGATCGCGCAGCCAGCCCGCTGGATCAGCAGCGCCGGCGTCTTCACCTCCGGGGAGTGGTGCGAGCCGTGGCGCTCGCCGCGCAGCTCGGCGCACAGGTCCCAGGCCTCCTCGCTGACCAGCGGCTCGTGGGCGCCGCGATACTCCTCGCCGCCGCTAGTGACGTAGCCGCAGTAGGCGCGGTTCCGGAGGATCGTGCGGATGCTCTCGCGGCCGAAGAGCCGCCGCTCGCCGCTCCGCCAGTCGAGCGCGCGGTAGCCCAGCGCGTTGAGGTCATCGGCGATCTTAGTGTAGGAGTGGGCGCCGCT
>DASWWB010001063.1:0-1736 GCA_036406115.1 Herpetosiphonaceae bacterium | reverse complement strand
CGAGGCCTGCGCGGCGCTGGCCGGCGCGCGGCCCCTGGCCTATCTGCTCGACGCGGGGCTGTGGCGCGACCCCGGCCTGGCGGCTACGATCGCGCAGCGCAGGCGCTAACCGGCGTTTAAGTTTCACGCGGCAGTCGCGCGGCCTATCTCTGGTATAATCGGCGGCGAAGCTGGAAACGGCGCAAGCTGAGGAACAGACCGTTGAGCTATCTATTACCTTTGGGACCCTTCCAACATATCTGGCGCGGCCCGCTGCGGATCGTCCTCCGCGTGGACGGCGAGCGCATCAGCGATGTTGATTGCCGCGATGGCTACGCCGCCCGCGGGGTGGCCGACCGGCTGGCCCGCTCCTCCCTGCCCCAGGCCCTCCATCTCGCCAGCCATGTCTGCGCCATCGACTCCCAGGCCCACACCCTGGCCTTTGTCCAGGCCCTGGAGAGTTTGGCCGGAATCAAGATCGAGCCGCGCGCTGCCTTCCTGCGGGTGATCGCCAGCGAAGTCGAGCGCGGAATCGCCCACTTCGACGCCTTCATCACCATCTACCAGATCCTCGGCCTCCAGCGCGACGCCGACTACTTGCAGCGGCTCAAGCACGGCCTGGTCGAGGTCCAGCAGAATGTCTGCGGGGCGCCGATGCAGCCCAACTACCATCTGCCCGGCGGCGTGCGCCAAGATATCAGCGCCTCGGTCCGCGAGTCGACCCTGATCCACCTGCGGCGGCTGGAGCGGCTGATGTACCGGTTTGTCGACCGGTTCATCGACCACCGGGGCATTTTGCGCCGCACCGTCGGCAACGGCGTGCTGACCCGCGAGGCCGGCGAGCAGTTCGGCGTGCGCGGCCCGCTGGCTCGCGCTGCCGGCATCACCTACGACGCCCGGCTCGACAAGCCCTACGCCGCCTATCCGACCTTGCAGCCCCAGCGCGTCACCCAGGAGCGCGGCGATGTCTACAGCCGGCTGGTGGTGCTGGCGCTGGAGGCCTTCGAGAGCATCAAGCTGACCATCCGCGCCCTCAGCGACCTGCCGGAGAGCGAGTGGATGGGCAACAGCCTGGAGCACGTCGCCGAGGGCACCGCCACCGCGACAGTCGAATCGGCCCGCGGCACGCTGCGCTACACCGTGCAGAGCAACGGCGTCAAGCTGACCAGCGTGCGGATCGACGCGCCGCGCCAGTTCGACCGCCTGCTCTCGCGCACGCTGCTGGCGGGCATGGCGGTCGACGACGCCGCGCTGATCCTGGCCTCCACGGCGCCCTGCATCGCCTGCGCCGAACAATGAGGATGATCGTTTGAAACTTTCGCATTGGCTCGTGCTGCTGCCGCTGCCGCTCCTGCTGCTGATCGCCCTGGTCTGCTGGGTGCTGAGCCGCCGGGTCCAGACCCGGCGCCTGGGCTATCTGGCCGCCGGCGGGCTGGGCCTGGCGCTGGCGGGGCTGGCGGCGGCGGTGGCGACGGATCCGGCGCCGCTCGAGTGGGGCCAGCAGCCCTGGCTGGCGGCCTACGGCGTCGACGGGGCGCCGGTCGCCCTGGCGCGGCTGGCGATCCGGATCGACGGCCTGAGCGCGGCGATGGCGGCGGTGGCCCTGGCCGGCGGCGCGCTGGGCGTGCTGTACCTGGCGCGCTCGCTGGCGGCCTCGCTGCTGGGCTACGGCCGGCTCTGGTCGGCCGTGCTGCTGATGATCTGCGGCGTGCTGACCGGGCTTTGGGCCAATGACCTGCTGCTGCTGGTCTTCGGCT
>DASWWB010001062.1:0-7369 GCA_036406115.1 Herpetosiphonaceae bacterium | reverse complement strand
CGGATCCAGCACTAGCGGCTGGCGCCGACGGGCGATCTGATGGACCCGGTGCTGGTCCCACTCCGGCCCGCGCTCGCCAGGCGACTGCCAGCGCGCCGGCTCGCCGCCCGGCCAGACCGTCACCCGCAGCTGGAGCCGGGGCAGCGATTCGGCCAGCGCGGCCAGGCAGCGCTCGATCCGCCCGTCGAGCGGGCTGTCGCCGGTCAGGGCGCGGGCGGCGGCGCTGTATGTGGCGAGGGTCGTCATGCGGCGTATGGTACCACGGGATGGGCTGGCGGGCAGCCCGCCAGCCCATCCGCCCCGCCAGCGCGGCTAGAAGTTGTTGCTCTCCCTCAGCACCCTCACCCGCTTGACGGCTACCAGCGACAATCGGCCCGGGCCTGGGGCGACGCTGACTGTGATCGTGCTGAGGCCGAAGGCGCGCGGATCGCGGAACAGCAGATCGGCCTGCCAGTCGAACGGCGACTGATCATATCGGCCGCACTCCTTGGTGAAGCCGCCCCGGCGCGCGGCGGCGCGCGGCTCGCAGGCGAACTCCAGGCCAATCGCTGGAAGCGATGTGGCGTAGAAATCCAGGATAGCCTCCCGGTCGACCGGTGTCTCGTAGGCGAAGGACTCGACGCGATACTCGACGAAGCTGCCGGGCCTTCGATCCAATCGATCCTGCCGTTGCGCGGTTCCCACCAGGCGCCCGGCAGGCGGCGCGAGCGGATCGCGCGTCCCGTCGGCGCTGCCGGCGAGCAGGGCGAGGCCGGCGGCGAACAGCGCCAGCATTCGGCGCAGCGGCGGCGATTTTTGCTCCAAGATCATTCCTCCGGCAGCTTGCCGCTGAGGCTGCTAGCGAATCGTTAACAAGGCTTTACAATAAGGGCCACGCGACTGATCTGATTGACTGACGACTCGTGTCCGACGACTGTTCCTGAACCTGCAAGGAGCGCCCACGTGACCCAGCCACCCTGGCTTCCATCCGTCCATCACGACGGCTCGGCGCTGTATGTGCGGCCGCAGCGCCACCGCCTCAACGAACCCGTGACCCTGCGGCTGCGGGCGGCGACCGAGGCGCCGCTCGACCAGGTGTTCGTCCGCATCTGCCCGGACGGCGAGCAGCAGATGGTGCCGATGCGCCGCGCCGAGGTGACGGCCGCCGCCCAGTGGTGGAAGGCCGAGGTCCCGCTCTCGATGCCGGCCTTCGGCTACCGCTTCTGGCTGCTGACGCCCGAGGGCGGCTGGTGGCTGACCGCCGCCGGCGCCCAGCGCGCCACCCCGACCGACGCCACCGATTTCCGGCTGCTGGCCGGTGACCATCCGGGCGCCGCCGCGCCCGACTGGGTCCGCTCCAGCGTGTTTTACCAGATTTTCCCCGATCGCTTCGACGACGGCGATCCCGCCAACAATGTGCGCGACGGCGAGCACCTGTGTGGCGGCCGGCCGGTCATGGCGCGGCCGTGGGGGGCCCCGCCGCGCTCGCACAAAGAATCGGGCGGCGTCGAGTTCTTCGGCGGCGACCTCCAGGGCATCGCCCGGCGCCTGGACTACCTGGAGGATTTGGGCGTCAACGCGCTCTATCTCAATCCGATTTTCACCGCGCCCTCCAACCACAAATACGACACCGAGGACTACGGCCAGGTCGATCCGCACTTCGGCGGCGACGAGGCGCTGGCCGGGCTGCGCGCGGCGCTCGACGCCCGGGGCATGCGGCTGATGCTTGACGTGGTGCTCAACCACTGCGGCGTGACCCACGGCTGGTTCCGCGACGGCCAGGCCAATCCGCAAGCGCCCAGCGCGGGCTTCTTCACCTGGATCCGCCACCCGGACGACTACGAATCCTGGCTGGGCCACAAGTCGCTGCCCAAGCTCAACTACGCCAGCCACGGGCTGCGCGAGGCGGTCTACGGCGCCGAAGACTCGGTGGTGCGGCGCTGGCTGAAGCCGCCGTTCCGCATCGACGGCTGGCGGCTTGACGTCGCCAACATGATGGCTCGCCAGGGGCCGAACCAGCTCGGCCACAAGATCGGCAGGGCGCTGCGCCGCGCCGTCAAGGGCGAGCGGCCGGACGCCTATCTGCTGGGCGAGCATTTCTACGACGGCACCAGCCACCTCCAGGGCGATGAGCTTGACGCCAGCATGAACTATCGCGGCTTCACCTTTCCGCTGCTCCAGTGGCTGGCCGGCTTCGACATGGCCGCCGCCTGGGGCCAGCCCTGGGGCGATCCGGCCAAGCTGCCGACCGAGGACCTGGGCCGCCAGTGGCGCGCCTTTCTCGGCGCCATCCCCTGGCAGATCGCCTTGCAGCAGTTCAATCTGCTCGACTCGCACGACACGCCGCGCATCCGCACGATTGTCGGCGGCGATCCGGCGCTGCTGCGGCTGGCGGTGACCGTGCAGATGTGCTTCCCCGGCGCGCCCTGCGTCTACTACGGCGACGAGGTCGGGCTGGAGGGCGGCGGCGACCCCGCCTGCCGCGGCTGCATGCCGTGGGATCCGGCCGACTGGGACCAGGGGCTGCGGGCTTTTTACCGCGAGTTGATCCATCTGCGGCGCTCCTCGTCGGCGCTGGCCGAGGGCGGCTTCCAGCTCGTGCTGGCCGAGGGCGACGCGCTGGCCTTCCTGCGCGAGAGCCGCGACGAGTGCCTGCTGGTGACCGCCAGCCGCGCCGCCGGCCCGTTCCCGCCCATCCCGATCCGCCACGCCGGCCTGCCCGACGGCGCCCGCTTCGAGCGGGTCATCGGCCCGGCCGCCGAGGCGCTGATCGCCGCCGACGGCGAGCTGCGGCCGGCGGGTTTGGCGGGCGCGGCGGTCTGGCGGCTGGCGCCGGGCCAGGGCTAGGGGGAGCGTGATGAGATTTCGCATGACACGGAACGCGGCGGAGGTGGCGCGCTTCGCCGCCTATTGGCTGGTGGCGTTTTCGCTGGCGGTGGTCGGCCTGACGACCTGGATGGCGTTTCTGGCGGTGTTCGAAGGCGTCCTGGCCCTGCCGTGGATGCTGCTCTGGATGGGCGTCCATTTCGGCGCCCTGGTGGCGCTGCGCGAAGGGCGGCGGACGATCGTGGCGCTGGCCCTGATCGGCGCGGTGGCGCTCGGCTGGGGTGCCGCCCTCTACGCCATCAATCTTCCCGACACGCTCGCCGGGCCGCCGGCCCGCGAGGCCGGGCGCTAGAGACTGACAATCGCTGCCGGCGCCGCGGAAGCCGCCGGCGGATGGAGGAGCTTATGGGGATGCAGATGAAGCGTTGGCTGCGGATGGGCGGAGCGCTGCTGGCGGCGCTGGTCCTGGCCGCCTGGTCGCCGCCGGCGACGCGCGGGCTCGGCAACGGCGGCCAGACGCTGGTGGTGGACAACAACAGCGATAGCGCGGGCCAGGCCTGCACGGCGGCCGCCGGCGATTGCAGCCTGCGCAGCGCGATCGGACTCGCCAACGCGGCCCCCGGCAGCACGATTTTGTTCGACGGCGCGGCCCGCCAGATCAACCTGGGCTCCATCCTGCCCACGATCAGCGCCGCCGGCACCGTCGTGCGGGCGACGACCGGCCAGACGATCGAGGTTCACGCCCGCAACGCCGCCTTCGGCCTGCGCCTGGCCGGCGACGAGATCCGCGTCGAAGGCCTGCACGTCTACAGCGCGACCATCAACCTGAACGTGAGCCTCGGCGCCGGCCAGCAGGTCTATCTCAAGGGCAATGTGATCGGCAACGATGAGACGGCGGGCTGCGAGGTGACCGGTAGCGACTACGGCATCCGCGTCCAGCCCAACGCCACGACGCCGCCTGACGCCGCCTCGCGGATCTTCATCTACGGCAACCGCGTCGAGTGCAATCGCGGCGCGCCGGGCGTCGGCGTCAGCCTCGACGGGGTGCGTGGCGCCTTCGTCGGCCAGGACGAGGCCGGGGCGGCGGGGACGGCCCAGGCCAACACGCTCCAGCGCAATGACGTGGGCATCGAGCTGGAGGACGGAGCGACGCAAAATCTCGTCAAGAACAATCGGATTATCCTCAACCTCGGCGACGGCGTCCATCTCGACGGCGCTGCGACGGCCGCCAACACGATCATCCGCAACCACATCGGGACCGGCGACGGCATCCAGGACAACGGCAATGGCGGCGACGGGATCGACATCGACGCCGCTGTCAACAATCAGATCGGCGCCGCGCCGCCCGACCGCAACATCATCTCCGGCAACGACCAGAACGGCATCGAGCTGAGCGAGGGCGCCGCCGGCAACCGCATCCAGGGCAACTACATCGGCGTCAGCGCGGACGGCCACGCCGTGCTGCCCAACGGCACGACCGCCAGCGGCGCGACCTCGCGCAACGGCATCCGGCTGGCCGGCGGCTCGCGCGGCAATCTGATCGGCGGCACGGACCTGGGGCAGCTCAATCTGATCGGCGGCAACCTCGGCAACGGCATCCTGATCGACGGCAGCGGCACGACGACCAACACCGTGCAGCTCAACGACATCGGGTTCAACTCGGTCGACCGCAGCGCCAACCAAGTCCTGCCGAACGGCAACCATGGCATCCTGATCATGGGCGGCGCCGCCCAGAATCTGATCGGCCCGGCCGCCGCCGCACCGCCGATCGGCCTGTCGGCGCGCCTGGCCCCGGGCCGCTTGCTCGCGCTCGACCCGGCGGCGAATATCGTCGCCTTCAACACGCGGGCCGGCATCCGCATCGAAGACTCGAACGGCAACCAGGTGCGGGCCAACTCGTTCAACTTCAACCAATACGGCGTCGAGCTGATCGACGCGCGCTCAAACGTCGTGCAGCGCGCGCTGATCGCCAGCAGCCAATCCTACGGCATCTACGAGCAGGGCACCCAGTCCAACATCTGGTCGGAAGTCACGTTCGTCGACAATCGCGGCCAGGCGATCAAGCAGACCAGCCTCGCCACGGCGCCGCCCGCCGTCACCGGGTTCCTGCGCAGCCCCGCAGGGGTGACTGCGGTCCAGGGCTCGTCGTCCCAGTCCGGCGCGATCATCGAGGTCTACGCCTCAAGCCTGTCGCCGACAGCCGCCGACGCCCGCTTCGTCGGCAGGACCACGACCAACAGCTCTGGCCGCTGGATGTTCGCCTTCGCGCAGATCGTGTCCACTGATTTGCCCGGCTCCTGCCTGACCGCCTTCCAAACCATTCCCGGCGGGCTGGCGCGCTCGACCGAGTTCGCCACCCGGCGCGCCTGCCGGACGTTCCTGCCCGGCCTGTCGCGTTGAGTGCAAAGGAGATCGTGATGCGTGTCCGTTTCCCCCGGTCCGTCTGCTGGCTGCTGCTCGCCGTGACGCTGGCGGCAGGCTGGGAACCGCCCGGCGCTCCGGCGCTGGCCGCCAATCCGCCGCTCACCCTGGCCGTCGACTCGGCGGGCGACGCCGCCGGCCAGCCCTGCACCGCCGCCGCCGCCGACTGCTCGCTGCGCAGCGCGATCGAGCTGGCCAACGCCAATCCCGGCAGCACGATCCTATTCGACGCCTCGCGCACGATCACGCTGGGCGGCGCCTTGCCGATCATCGCCGCCGCCGGCACCACCGTGCGGGCGGCGATCGGCCAGACTGTCGTCGTCAACGCCGCCGGCGCGCCCGCAGCCCTGGCGATCGCCGGCGATCAGATCCGGATCGAGGGGCTGTATCTCTACGGCGCGGCGCAGCGGACCATCCACGTCGAGCTGAAGCTGGGCGAGCGGGTCTCGATCGCGCGCAACGTGATCGGCAACGACGCCACCGCCGCTTGCAACGGCACGGGGACCGACTACGGCCTGTACGTCGAGGCCCGCCTGCCCCCCGACGCCCTCACCCACGGCCTGTGGGCCTACGGCAACCGGATCGAATGCCACCAGGGGCCGATCGGCGCCGGCGTGGCCGTGGACGGCGCCAGCCGCGTCCGGATCGGCGCCAACGAGGCCGGGACCGCCGGCGCCGCCGAGCTGAACACCATCCGCGCCAACCGGGTCGGCGCGCTGCTGTCCAACGGCGCGCTGGCCAATCTGGTCACCAACAACGTGCTGTCGGGCAATCTCGCCAACGGCGTGCGGATCGAGGGCGACGAGACCCGCGGCAACGCCGTCACCAGCAACCGGATCGGCGTCAACGCCGCCGGCCAGCTGGCGGATCCGAACAGCGGCACCGGGATCATCATCGACGCCGCGCTGGGCAACGAGATCGGCGCCGCCGGCCAGGGCAACCTGATCTCGGGCAACCTGGCCTACGGCATCCGGCTGCGCAACGGCGCCGGCCAGAACTCGATCCAGGGCAACACGATCGGCGCCAACGCCGCCGGCGACGCGCCGCTGCCCAACCGCATGGCCGGCATTCTGATCGAAGACAGCGTCGACACGCTGATCGGCGGCGGGACACTGGCCGATCTCAACATCATCGCCGGCAATCTGTCGCACGGCATCGTGCTGAGCGGCACGGGCACGACCCGCAGCCGGATCTCGTTCAACGACATCGGCTACAACTCGCGCGCCGCCGTGATCGACGGCCGGCTGGCCAACGCCGGCCACGGCCTGCTGATCACCGCCGGCGCGCGCGGCAACCTGATCGGCCCGTCGGGCCAGTCGGCGCCGCTCCAGCGCCCGCTCGCCCCCGTCATCAGCCGGGCGGGGCTGCTCGACGTCAATCCCGCCGCCAATTTCATCGCCTTCAACCGCCAGGACGGGATCGCGCTCAACGGCGCCGGCGCCAATCAGATCCGCTCCAACTCGATCAGCGGCAATCTGCGCGGCATCAGCATCAACGCCACCGAGGGGACGGTGATCAGCCGCACGCTGGTCTACTTCAATCCCGGCGGCGGGATCATCGAGCTGAACGCCGACAACAACGTCTGGTCCGAGCTGGGCGTCCACTCCAACGGCGCGCGCTCGTTGCGCAAAGCCGGCGAGCTGGGGCCGCCGCAGATCACTGCGGTGACGCGCAACCGCCTGCCGCTGGGCAGCACAACGCTGTTCGGCATCTCGCAGTCGCGGTTTTGGGTCGAAGTCTACGCCTCGGATTTGGGCGGCGTCGCCTCGGGGCGGCGCTTCCTCGGGCGCACCCAGGCCCGCGACGACGGCTCCTGGTCGCTCACCCTGCCCGCCGACCGCCTGGCCGGCCTGCCGGCGAGCTGTTTCACGGCCTTCCACACCACGACCGGCCGCACCAATTCGTCGGAGTTCGGCAACGCGGCCTGCCTGTATTTCCTGCCGGGGGTGACGCGGTAGGGGGCAGGGATCAGGGATCAGGGATCAGGGGTCAGGGATCAGGGGTCAGGGATCGGGGATCAGGGATCAGGGATCAGGGATCAGGGATCAGGGATCGGGGATCAGGGATCAGGGATCGGGGATCAGGGATCAGGGATCGGCGCTGCTGGATGCGACGGGCGGCGCCCGCCAGCCATGCCGTCCGG
>DASWWB010001061.1:0-2291 GCA_036406115.1 Herpetosiphonaceae bacterium | reverse complement strand
GTTTGCCTGGTTCCATCCTAGCACAGCGGGGCGGCGGAGCCGTTGGGGCCTGGGGTCTGGGGTCAGGGGTCAGGGGTCAGGGCCGGCTGTGCGGCGCCGCGTGTTTCGGGCGGCGCCCGCAGTTTCTCAGTTCGGCCTGATCCCTGATCCCTGACCCCTATTTCATAACGCCGCCCCCATCCTCAGGGCGTGACCGTCGGCACGCGGGTGGGCGCGGTGCCATCCTTGACCGCCTCGATCCGGACCGAGCGCACGAAGGCGACGAGATCGCCGATCTCCGCCTCGCTCAGCCGGCCGCCGAAGCCGGGCATGGCCGAGCCGGGGAAGCCGGTGCGGATCCATTCGGCGATCTGGGCGTCGTCGTGGTCTTCGAGGTGCGGGGCGCGCAGATCGGCGGGCTTGGGCCGCAACGTGGCGCCGGCCGGCCCGTCGCCCCAGCCGCGCGCGCCGTGGCAGGGCGTGCAGTTGATGGCGAACAGCGCTTGCCCGCGCGCGATCGCTTCCGGCGCGATCGGCGTCGGCTGGCTGGCGACGGCGTTGGGGTCGGTCCGGCGGGTGAAGGCCTGGGGGAAGGTGTGGCGCACATCGTTGAAGCCGGTTTTGCGGACAATCACCTCGATGTTCCAGGTGCCTGACATCGAAATCACGTTGCCGCGGGCGGTGTAGCGGTTGGGCTCGGTCTGCTTGCCCTCCAGCTCGACCTGGCCCATCTCCATCTCGGTCATCGTCAGGCGCAGCAGCACTTTCGAGTCGGCGGCGGCGGCGGCGGCGGGCCGGGAGTCAGTCACATCGACGGCGAACTCATTGTCGCCGAGGCCGCCGGGGGCGATGCGCAGCACCATCTCGACGCCGTCGACGTTCGCGGTCTGAACCACGCCGAGCCTCCCCTGGGCCGCCCAGGCGTCCTTGCCCGGCGCGACGCTGGTCATCAGGCCGGCGGCCGCCAGCACCAGCGCGGCGCCGACGATCTCGCCCCGCACCACCAGGCCCATCCGCCCGCCCGCCGCCTCGGGCGAGCCTTGCGCGCCCCGCCGCAGCCGCGGCGAGAAGACCAGCACTTGGAGCGCGCCGGCCAGCAGCAGGCCGCCGAAGATCGCCAGCTTGGCCAGCAGCGCCCGGCCGTAGGTCGTGGCGGTCAGCACCTCCAGGCCGCCGATGTGGACGAGGCTGGCGTAGGCGCCAGTCAGCGTCAGCAGCGCCACGCAGCCGATCGCCAGCCGCGAGAAGCGCCGCACGACGTCGGCCAGCGGCAGGTCGCCGTTCGCGCGCTGGTGGCGGATGAGCGCCAGCAGCGGCATGAATCCGCCGATCCAGGCTCCGGTCGCCGCCAGGTGGATCCAGTCGGCGGCGATCGCCGGGACCCGGCCGCTGGCCAGCGCGGCGCCGTGGCCGGTCAGGCTCCAGGTCAGCAGCAGCAGCGCGCTGATCGGCAGGGCGAGCTGCCAGCGCCGGACCCAGCCGCCAGGATCCGCCGGGGCGCGCAGCACCAATGCGCCCAGCGCCAGGGCGCAGATGATCCTGATCGCGATGAACACGCCGGTCCTGCCGCCGAGCAGCTCCAGCAGCGGGCTGCCGAGCGCCGCGCCCCAGCTCACGCCCGCCGCCGTGGCCGCCTGGCTGACGAGGAACAGCGCGCCGGCGACGAAGCTGAGCGCGGCGCCGGCCAGGGTTTGGCGGCGCACCGCCGCCGCCAGCGTTGCGAGCGTGGCCGGGTCGGATTGGTCGCGGAGCGGCCGCGCGGCGTAGAGAGCGAAGGGGAAGCCGCCGACCGCCAGCGCGCTGCCGAGCAGCAGGAGCCAGCGCAGCAGGCTGTTGTCGGCCCGGGGCAGGGCGGTGGCCGGCTCGGGCGTGCCGAGCGGCGGGATGAGCGCGGCGCCGCTGACGGCGACGCCGATGCCGAACGGCAGGCTGCCCTCGGTGACATGGCCGTCGACCGCCGAGCGGACGCGCCAGATCGCGGTGTAGCTGTCCTGGACCAGTCCGCTCAGCGCCAGGCGCAGCTCGCGCGGGTTGGCGGCGCTGACCACGCCAGGGCCGGGCGCCACGATCTGGTTGGCGCTGTCGCGCAGCTCGATCTTGGTGAAGCTGGTGTCCAGCTCCTCGCTGAACTCCAGCACGATCTCGGCCGGCGCGGCCTTGAGCGTTTCGCCGGCGGCCGGCGTCGAGCGCAGCAGATTGGCGTGGGCCGAGGCCGCGCCGCGCATTGCCAGCAGGGCGATGACCGCCAGCGCCAGCGCCATCCATGTCCCTCGGTGGTGTCGCATCAGTCTGTTCCTTTTCCAGATTCGGGG
>DASWWB010001060.1:0-2682 GCA_036406115.1 Herpetosiphonaceae bacterium | reverse complement strand
CCGCAGCCGGCGCCGCCGGGCCACCCGGGCGGGCGACGACTGGCGGCGGCGGCAGGTTCGGGCGGGCGTAGCCGGCGGTCGGCGCCTCGTGGAGCGCGTGCTCGACGACCGAAGCCAGCGCGGCGCCGGTCGGGTAGCGCTCGGCGGGATCTTTGGCCAGCATCTTGAGCAGGGCTTGCTCCAGCTCGGCGCTGATGCCGGGCTCCAGCTCGCGCGGCGGCGGCGGCGGATCGGTCATATGCTGCATCGCGATCGCCATCGCGTCGGCGCCGTCGAAGGGCACGCGGCCGGCGAACAGCTCGTAGAGGATCACGCCGACCGAATACAGATCGCTCTGGCCGACCGCGCTGGCCGAGGAGATGGCCTGCTCGGGCGCGACGTAGTGCGGCGAGCCGAAAATCTCGCCGCGCGTGCCTTCGCTGGCGATCAGCGCCAGGCCGAAGTCGGTCAGCACGGCGCGGCCGTCGCCGGCGACCATCACGTTGGAGGGCTTGACATCGCGGTGGATCACGCCTTTGCCGTGGGCGTAGTCCAGCGCCGAGCAGATTTCGCGCAGCAGCCGCAGGATCGCGCTGTTGCTGAGGCGCTGCTCGCCCAGGCGGTGGCGGCGCAGCAGCTCCTCCAGATTGGTGCCGTCGACGAATTCCATGGCGATGTACAGCACGCCCTGCGCCTCGCCGTACTGGTAGAGCCTGACAATATTGGGATGCTCAAGCGAGGCGATGGCCTGGGCCTCGCGCTGGAAGCGGCCGACGTACTCGGCGTCCTGGCGGAACGGCGTGTCGATCACCTTGATCGCCACCTGGCGCTTGAGGCTGGAGTCGCGGCCTCGGTAGATGTGGGCCATGCCGCCGCGCCCGAGCATGCCCTCGATCTGATAGTCGCCGAGCTGCTGGCCGATCAGATTGTCGCTGCTGACCAGCGGCTGCGACTGGCCGATCAGCACCGCGCGCTCAAGGGCGTCGATCAGCTCGGCGCCGCTGGCGTAGCGCTCGCCCGGCGTCTTGGCCAAAGCTTTGAGCACGACCTCCTCGATCGCCACGCTGAGGCTGGGATTGACTTGGCGCGGCGGCGGCGGCGGCAGCGTCAGGTGCTGGAGCGCGACGCTGGTCGGCGAGGGATCGTCGAAGGGCACGGCGCCGGTCAGCAGCTCGTAGAGCACCACGCCCAGCGCGTAGAGGTCGGATTGGGGCACGGCGTCCGAGGAGCGGCGGGCTTGCTCGGGGGCGATGTAGCGCGAGCTGCCGAAGACCTCGCCGACCGAGCCCTGCTGGGCGTCGAGCGCCAGGCCGAAGTCCATCAGCACCACCCGCCCGTCGCCGGCGACCATCACGTTGGAGGGCTTGACATCGCGGTGAATCACGCCTTTGCCGTGGGCGTAGTCGAGCGCCCCGGCGAGCGCCCGGCCGATCCTGACGACCTCGCGCTGCTCGATCAGCCGGCCCTCGCGGGCGTGGCGGGCGATCAGCTGGCCCAGGTCCTCGCCGTCGATCAGCTCCATCACGAAGTAATAGAGCCCGTCCTGGTCGTCGGCGTAGAAAATCTGGATAATGTTTTCGTGGCGCCAGGCGGCGATGGCCCGCGCCTCGCGGATGAAGCGCTCGGCGTAGCCGGGATCGCCCCGGTGGCGGGTGTCAATCACTTTGATGGCGACCGGCCGCTCCAGCTTGACATCCATGCCGGCGTAAATCTGGCCCATGCCGCCGCGGCCGATCACCCGCTCGATGCGAAAGTTGGCGAGCTGCTGGCCGACCAAGGGATCGAGAGTCATCGCAAGCCCCTCCAGGCGTGGTGTGTGCGTGGGGCCAATCATACCGCAAAGCGAGCAGGACACCAACAGCGCCCCGCGCGTTGCCGCGCGGGGCGCTGACCGCTCCCGATGCCCAAGCCCGGCTAGTCGCCGTCGACCGCGCCGCCGTTGGCTTGAAGCTGCTCCTCGCCCAGCAGGCCCAGCAGCACGACGTATTCAGTCCCGGCATGCTCGGGATGGTACTCCAGCCGCACCCGCTCGAAATACTGCACGGTCCGGCCGTTGCTGTCGACGAACGACTCGCCGATCGGATAGCCCAGCGCCATCAGGCCGCGCTCGCGCCAGAACGCCTGGAACTCCGGCGCCACCGCGTGGCCGGTCTGGCTGAAGTACCATTGGCCCGACCCCGCGACCGCCGGCTGGGCATACCCCAGCTCGACGCTCAGCAGCCCGAGCAAGACCTCGAACTCGGTGCCGGCGTGCTCGGGATGGTGCTCGAAGCGCGCCCGCTCGAAATACTGGACCGTGATGCCCGACGCCAGCAGGATCGGCTCGGTCAGCGGCAGGCCGTAGATCCGCATGCCGCCGCCGCGCTCCCAGCGCCCCTTGAAGCGGATGTCGATCCGGGCGATCGTCAGCCGGGGCAGCGGCGCGGTCGTCGTCACCGGCGCGGTCTCATGCTGGTCCTCGTCGTCGCGGTCATCGTCATCGCCCGGAGCCGGCACCGGCTGATCGATCTCGATCGGCTCCTGCACGACCAGCCCGGTGCTGTCGTTGTACTCGAAGGTCAGCTTCAGCTTGATCTTGACACCATCGCCCTTGACCTTGAACTTCAGCTTCAGCTTGACCGAGCCGCCCCCTGGCAGCTGGTTGTTGGCGCCGATGCCGATCTCAACCTTGCTACCCTTGATCTGGACCACGTAGCCGGCGCC
>DASWWB010001059.1:0-1856 GCA_036406115.1 Herpetosiphonaceae bacterium | reverse complement strand
TGGTCGGCAAGATCGACCAGACGCCGTATGTCTTCCAGTGGAGCTTCCTCCAGCCCGGCCAGCACCGGGTGCGGGCGATCGCCATCGACAGCGCCGGCAGCAGGATCGTCTCCGAGGTCCGTATGATCACGATCACCCAATGAGGCGCTGATGCGACCATCGACCCGGCGCAAGCTTTGGCGGCGCGGCGCCGCGCTGCTCCTGGCCCTGGGCCTGCTCTACGCCGGCCTGGCGGTCTACAAGGCGATCTGGTACACCACCACGCCGCCCCAGGCGTTCGGCAGCACCTCGCCAGCAGACGCCGGCCTGGCCTACGAGGAGATCAGCTTCGCCAGCGCGACCGGCGACGGCGTCACGCTGCGCGGCTGGTGGATCCCCAATCCCGCCTCGCGCCGGGCGATCGTCATCGCCCACGCCCGCTACGGCAACCGCGCCGGCTATCTCAAGCTGCTGCGGCCGCTGTGGGACGCCGGCTACAATCTGCTGCTGTTCGATTTCCGCGGCCACGGCCAGTCGGATCGCGACTACTGCACCTGGGGCATCCGCGAGCAGTGGGATGTGGTCGCGGCGGCTGAGCAGGCCCGGGCGCGCGGCATGGAGCGGATCGGCGTCTTCGGCGAGAGCCTGGGCGGCGCCTCGGCCCTGATGGCCCAATCAAAGACCGACGCGATCCAGGCCGTGGCCAGCGACTCGGCCTACGCCGACGCCGAGCCGCTGCTGGCCCGCAACGCCCTCAAGCCGGGCCTGATCCTGGCGCTGCTGCTGGTGCGCGGCATCGATCTCGACGATGTCAGCCCCGAGCGGGCCATGGCGGCGCTCGGAAGCCGGCCGGCGCTCCTCATCCACGGCGAGGCCGACAACGCCGTGCCGCTCGACCAGGCGCGGCGCCTCGTCGCCGCTGGCGGCCCCAGCGCCGAAGCCTGGTTCATCCCCGGGCTGGGCCACACCCAAGCCATGCCGGCGCTGGGCGACGAGTACCCGCGCCGCCTGGTCGCCTTCTTCGACGCGGCGCTGGGCGCCCGGCCGCCCCGCTAGCCAATCTCCCCCGCGCTTCGACAGGATTCCGCCGCTCGCATCGCCCTTGGCGCGCCGCCAAAACCGCGCCAGGGCGCCGGATGGACCATCCGGCGCCCTGACAAGCTGCAGCCCCCATATGCCAGGATTCGGCGGCGCCGTCCATAGCACGGTTTCGATCAATCCATCGAACCTGGGCGACAGCGGGGCGGCGGGCGAGTGATGGTACAATACCGCCACAGGCACTCATTGCCCTTGTTTGAAGACGAAAGCGCCATGGCAACCATACTTCTTGTGGAAGACGAAGCAGTGCTGGCCGACACCTTGCGCTACAACCTTGAGCGCGAGGGCTACACTGTGCTGACCGCCTCCGACGGCGTGACCGGCCTCGACCTGGCCCGCTCCGCCAACCCCGACCTGCTGATCCTCGACGTGATGCTGCCCAAGCTCGACGGCTTCTCCGTCTGCCGCATCCTGCGCCGCGAGGCCAGCCTGCCGATCATGATGCTCACCGCCCGCCAGGACGAGGTCGACCGGATCGCCGGCCTGGAGCTGGGCGCCGACGATTATGTCATCAAGCCGTTCAGCCTGGGCGAGCTGCTGGCCCGGGTGCGGGCGATCCTGCGCCGCTCCGAGCGCCAGCCGACCGGCATCGAGCGCGAGCTGCTCACCGCCGACGGGCTCAAGGTCGACACCGGCAGCCGCCGCGTCTTCCATCACGAGTCCGAGGTCGTGCTCTCGCAAAAAGAGTTCGATCTGCTGGTCTGCCTGATGCGCAACAAGGGCATGGCGCTCTCGCGCGACCTGCTGCTGGAGCGCGTCTGGGGCTACGATTTCCTGGG
>DASWWB010001058.1:0-2104 GCA_036406115.1 Herpetosiphonaceae bacterium | reverse complement strand
GACCGACTCCGGAGGCAATCCCATGGGCATTTGCATTGTCGACGACTCCGCCGCCCAGCGCCTGGTGCTCAGCTCGGTGCTCAAGGCCACCGGCTACCCCGATATCCTGATCTCGGCCTCGGCCAGCGAGGTCTTCGCGCTGCTGGGGCTGGAAAGCGACGGCCAGGATCCCGGCGTCGATCTGATTCTGATGGACATCAGCATGCCCGAGATCGACGGCATCGAGGCATGCAGGCGGATCAAGGCGGTCGCCCACTTGAGCGACATCCCGATCATCATGGTCACCGCCAGCACCGAGTCCGACGATTTGCAGCTGGCCTTCGCCGCCGGCGCCATGGACTACATCACCAAGCCGGTCAACAAGGTCGAGCTGCTGGCCCGCGTCCGCTCGGCGCTGCGCCTCAAGCACGAGACCGACCGCCGCAAGGCCCACGAGCAGGAGCTGACCCAGCTGATGCGCCAGCTGGAGGCCGCCAACCAGATCCTCAGCCGCGAGCGCGAGAAATCCGACCAGCTGCTGCTCAATGTGCTGCCCGAGCCGATCGCCGAGCGGCTCAAGCGCCGCCAGGGCCTGATCGCCGACAGCTTCGCCGAGGTGACGGTCCTGTTCGCCGACATCGTCGATTTCACCGCCCTCTCGGCCCAGGCGGCGCCCGAAGATGTGGTGATGATGCTCAACGAGGTCTTTTCGCTGTTCGACCGGCTGGCCGAGAAACATGGCCTTGAGAAGATCAAAACCATCGGCGACGCCTACATGGCGGTCGCCGGGCTGCCCATCCCGCGCCCCGACCACGCCGAGGCGATCGCCGAGATGGCGCTGGAGATGCGCCGCGAGCTGTCGCATCGCATCACGCTGCTCGGCGAGCCGCTGGCGGTGCGGATCGGCATCCACACCGGACCGGTCGTCGCCGGCGTGATCGGCGCCAAGAAGTTCAGCTACGACCTGTGGGGCGACACGGTCAACGTCGCCAGCCGCATGGAGGCGCTGGGCCAGGCCGGCGCCATCCAGGTCACCGGCGAGGTCGAGGCGCGGCTCCGCGGCCGCTACCAGTTCTCCGAGCGCGGCCCGCTGGCGGTCAAGGGCCGCGGCGAGCTGCCCGCCTACTGGCTGATCGGCCGCCTGCCGCCCCCCTGACCGCCTCCATCGCCCGAGCCCGCGCCCCGCCGATCCGCAGCGATCCCCGAAACATGCCGGCTTCCCGTCGCAGGCGGCCAGCCAATCCGCCACTGAAACACGCCGGCTTCGCGTCGCATGCGGCGACCGAATAACTCGCACCCGGAACACGCCGGCTTCCCATTGCAGGCGGATGGGCCCGGGGCAGCGCCGAGCCCATCCGCCTGCCGCGCCGGCTCAGAGATCCAGCGCCATCTCGTGCTGGCGGTCGCTTTCGCGGAAGCCGCAGGCGGCGAAGGCGGCGGTCAGCGGGCTGTCGTCCGGCTCGTTGACGCTGGAGATCGTCGCCGCCCGCCGCTGTAACGCCCGCAGCAGCTCGGCGGCCCGGCCGGCGTCGCGGGCCGCCAGATCCTCGATCCGCAGCGCCGACTCGCGCAGCGAATACAGCGCATAGCCCGCCAGCTCGCCGCCCCGCGTCAGCGCCAGCCCCTGCAAGCCCTGCTTGACCAGCAGCGCCGGCAGGTCGCGCTGCCAGGCCGCCGGCGCCGGATGCAGCGCGTCGAACTGGCGCAGCAGCTCGCGCGGCGCCGCGTCGGCGATCCCGGGCGCATCCGCCGCATCGACGGGCGCGGATCCTTCCGCCGCCCATTGGAAGATCAGCAGGTCGCGGCTGATCGACAGGCCGGCGCCGCGATAGGCCTTGATCGCCTTCTCATTGCGGGTCAGGACCTCCAGGCCGAAGCGGCGGGCGCCGGCCTCGCGCGCCTGGTCGATCAGCGCCGCGATCAGGGGGCGCGCCAGCCCGCGCCCGCGGAACGGCGCCGTGACGCCGAAGCCGCCGCACCAGGCCCGGTCCCCGCGCAGCGCCAGCGTCGCCTGGCCGGCCAGCTCGCCGCCGACCCGCAGCGCCAGCGAGCGCGTCAGATCGATCTGCTCCGCGCGCTGCCGGGCCGCCAGCAGCGGCGCCGTGGTGACGCCGGGGTAGAAATA